>NZ_JAUSUC010000003.1 GCF_030813365.1 Oikeobacillus pervagus | reverse complement strand
TGGAGCCACCTTTAATTCGGTATTTACTTTTTTGGCTCTAAACAGAAGATATAATAAAACTGAAAATTACGACATTATTTTTGCAACACTAGTGATAAAATAAAACAAATTAAAGATCAGTCTTTTAGTATTACCGGTTATCGGAATAGAATCAGGATGTAACGGAAGCCAGAATCAGTTGGGTGAAAATAATAACGATTTAAGTATTTCACAGGTACATACAAGCTTTCTTTTTCGATTCTTAACACGTTTTTTCATTGACATCAACAAACTTTATAACTTCATTTTTAATTCTCTTGGGTATTTTGTATCAAAAAGGTGAAGGTTGGATTGGTAGGGGTGAATTAGCAAACAGCGAACCCGATGGATATACGCTTGGTTATATGGTCTCTCCAAATATCTTTACTGGTTAATAAATCCTACTGCCAATAGAAAAGAAAATTTGGACAGTTTTTAATTTAATATCAGTCACCATGAAGATTCCGAACTTATTGTCGTAAAACGGGATGACCCCCGGTTTGACAATATTAAAGAGTTCATTGGATACGCAAAGGAAACGAGTTAGCTGTGTAGATTTATAAGGTAACAACTAACATACGAGATTGACTGCTTATTAAACGGCTATTTAAAAAGGTTTGAGAATTGTAGGAGCACTATCGCTCTTTATAGAGGACTTTATTTTTGATCATAAAAATGGACACCAATTCAGTTGAATTGATAGAGGGGAGTTAATCATCTAGTTCTTGTTTGATGATTACCTTTATGAATTCCTTGATGAATTAGCGATTGATACCAACTTTATATTTGTAAAATTGGTGATGAAGCCATTATGGAAAAATTAATTTTAGAAGTGTCTTAAATGAATCAAGTGCACGCAAGCACAACGCTATCAACAATGCCGATATTCATTGAACGGATTGAAGCGCTAAGGCAGCAACAATCACCTATACTAAAACAATATTAACGAGAAATAAATGAGGAAAGGATGCATGCCCTTATTGAATCACTGAAACGGAAGACCAAGAAATTAGAAGGTGATAACAAACAACTTAGTGAGTAATTAGTTGCTTATACAGAGGTATTTAAAAAAGTTTAGTTTATGGAGAGAATGGTGCTCTCCATCCCTTCCTGTTGAACAAACGGGCCATTAACTGAGTAAATTCTTTTCAAATGAGACCTTCTTAAGGCACTATGGATTAAAGCACAAACTCTAAACATAGGAATATGATAATTTTATCAAAATATGAGGGAATGACCAAAATGTATAATGTTCCAATCACGTACCCATATCCTTATTACGTCAACCCATCAATATATAACTCAAACTTGATGTTAAGAAATAGTCAAGGAAAGGATCGACTAGTATTTGAGGCAATACTTGACGGAATAAAAGGAGAAGCTTCAGCCATTGATTTATATAGCCGATTAGTAAATTTAGCACCAAATCAAAAGCATAAAAATGACATTCTGAATATTTTAGAAGACGAAAAGGTACATTGGCAGCAACATATAAATCTGTATATTTCGATGACTGGAAGACAGCCTGTGTACCAAATCGAGAAAGTATCTTTTCGAAATTATCGTGAAGGACTGCAAAAAGCTTATGAAACGGAATTAGCGAATTATGAAGAATATCGAAATGATTATTTGCTTCTGCAAAATTCACCGGTTGGTGATGTATTCCTACGTGCTTCCACAGATGAAATGGAGCATGCTAAACGATTGTCCTTTTTAAAATCATTTAAGAGCAAAGATAAAATTGAATTAAAAGATTATGGACCAGAACCGTTTATCGTTAATATACAGGAGGCTACGAAGCAAAAAAATACGTATCGTACCGCTTTATGGACAGGAAGACATTTGCAAGTTACCTTGATGAGTATCAATGTTGGAGAAGATATCGGTTTAGAAATTCACCCCACAGTTGATCAATTCTTGCGTATTGAACAAGGTCAAGGGATTGTTCAAATGGGGGATCGTAAAGATAATTTAGATTTTGCAGAAAAAGTCTATGAAAACTTTGCTATTATGGTACCTGCTGGTAAATGGCATAATGTAACCAATACAGGTAATATCCCGCTAAAACTTTACTCTATTTATGCGCCGCCTCAGCATCCGCATGGTACCGTTCACGTAACGAAAGCTGATGCCATGGCTTCTGATCGTGGTTTCATGGCGAACTAAAATCGCTTGCAGAAAGTACACTATAACTTATCTGAAGAGCAGTAGTAGCCTATCACTGCTCATTTTTTGAAATGTATTTTGCTATTTTCACGTGTCAAATCATTAAAAAATTAAATAATAAAGCTACTTTTAAACACATAGTTTTGTTTTTTATATAAGTATTCAACTAATTAATCCTAAAATGATTCGAATACTTGAATAGCCCTATAGGGAAAATGACTTCATCATTTTCTTTAACATACAGAAATGGGCGCCTTTAACGAAACGGTGCTTGTCCTATTGCAATTGATTATTTTCCTTTTAAAATAAACCATCACCTATTAACCATTAAACTTTGCAAAAAAAGCCTCGAAATGCTTAATTTCTGGGCTTTACTTCTTATATGAACAATTATGTTAGTTATAAATATGATTTACCACCAATTACAAGGGATGAATCAATAAAGAGAACTGTTGTCAAAATATCAGTTCCATAATATATATTTTTCTATATTTGTGTGTTATATGGGAGGTAATTTATACTGGAGGATACTGTATATATGAGGTACCTTAGTGGAATAAAGGTAAAAAAATGCCGTAGTTTTCATTTTACTTAAAAACCAAGTATTTATTTTATAAACAAGGACATAACTGCATTCTTTTTTTCGAGGTGGAAAAATGACAAGAGTAGCGTACCGAAATGCAGACATCAATTTAATGGCAAGGATGATGAGAGCAGAAGCTGAAGGAGAAGGAGAAGGACCACAAGGAATGCTATATGTTGGAAATGTCATTGTTAACCGTGTTGTAGCAGATTGTACTGACTTTAAGAAATTAAGAACAATTAAAGATGTCATTTTTCACGTACAAGGAGGAAATTACTCTTTTGAAGCTGTTCAAAAAGGTAATGTATTTTATCAAAGAGCAAGAGAATCTGAAAGAAGATTAGCAAGAAAGAATTTGGATATATTGGAGAAATCACCCAGCGAAATATGCTCTTTGGTACTTTAATCCATATGGTCCGTGTCCTCCAACATGGTATGACCAACCTTTTACTGGTCAATTTAAACAACATTGTTTTTATGAACCAGCGCCTGGAACATGTGAAAGCGTTTATAGTCCTCGTTGAGGAAAAGATTCGAATATTTATAAAAACTAAAATAAACTTTTTAGTAACCGTATTTACCTAAGAAAGATTGTAAAATACTAACTTAAACTAAAAGGTACATTAATTGAGTGAGCAGCAAACAAGGATCTTCTTACTGGAAGATCCTCAGATTGTCGAGAAAGGGGTATTTTTCTCGGCAATTTCTTTTATTGAAAGTTTATTTACTATAAAAACTTCAATATGAATAGGAAAAGGAAAGATTGCCTACACTTACCCTAGCTTTGCTAGGTGTGGGGCAATCTTTTTCATGTTTTGGCAAGCTGCAGTAAGTAGAACCTGCTCACTTGCCCCTTGTATTCCCCGTAACCGGCAGTAGCGAAGTCCATGCAGCTCTTTTGAGTCTGCGAAGCTTCGCTCTACTTTTTCTTTTCTAAATCTAAAAAGCACTTTCCCCGAATAAGATAATCGATTTAACCTTACTTTTTCCTTATGCTCCTCCCACACATGTCTTGTCACTACTTTTGTTTTATTTTTTGAACGAGTACATTCAAAAAGAAGAGGACAATGACTGCATTGATTTGGATCTGATTTATATTCGCGATAACCTTCTCTTGTAGTGGTCCGATAAGGTAACTTTTGACTATTAGGGCAAATGTATTAGTCATTTTCTATATCATATTTAAATTTCCATTTTGGAAAGAGACCTTTGGTTGGATGATATCTTCTGTGTGCAATTACCCCAAAAATATTTCGGTCAGAAGCCTTTACAAATAGGATTTGTAAGGTACCCCGAATCAAGTGCAGCTGCCTCGACTTTCAGGTTAAATCTCTCTATTTGCCGATCAAGTCTAGAAAGGGAACAGAATCATGTACATTCCCAGGAGTTACATTCGCATCCGTAATAATATTATATTTCATATCAGTAGTACGATGATCTAAATAACAGAACATCTTTGTTTGTTATCTCTGGACATAAATCCACAGTCAGGGTCTGTGGTGCTTTTTCTAATTACTTTTGTTTCATTCACTGCTTTCTTTTCCTTTAAAGGCTTTTTTTCCATGAGCTACCCTGTCTTCCTCAATAGCTTTATTCAATTCTTCAATATACTCACGTGTTTCAACTTCTACTTCTTCTCTTGTAAATTTGTGTTTACTTGCATTGGCTTTTAAATGAGTAGAGTCAGTAAATAAAACACGACCACCGACCATTTTGTGATTCATAGCTTGAAGGACAATTTCATCAAATATATCTTGAAAAATATTGGAGTCTTTAAAACGGTGTTTGCGGTTCCAACAAATGGTAGAGTGATGGGGAACTGAATCACGAAACTTCAAACCTAAGAACCAGCGATAAGCCATATTCATTTTTATTTCCTGTTCTAATTTTCTTTCAGAACGAATGCCGTAAAAATATCCGATAAACATCCTTTTAAATAAAACGAGAGGGTCTGTGGGACGACCGTTGTCACCACTGTAATATGGAGAGTCTTTTCAATAATAAATGAAAAGTCAATGTACTTATCAATTAGACGTAGGAGGTGATCTTCGGGTACTAATTCATCTAGGGAAATAAATTCATACTCATTTTGAGAGGATTCTTTTGTTTTTATTATATTTAATCCACCACCAATTATTAGTTTGATTACTTAAATTATACTAAATTAACGCGTTAAATCGTTAAAATATTATACAAAAGTAAAGGCTGACGAGACTTTCTCGACAGCCTGAGGATCTTCTTACTGGAAGATCCTTTTTTTCAGTGCCTATGAGCATGATTATGTTAATAATAGTCCCTTACAAACATGGTTTTGGTTGCCTTGATGGTTAATGGTTTTATTCATTTCCTACATATTCAATTTCAAAGGAGTATTTCCAGTTTCTTTTTTCGGTCCGAATATATTTACCAATTGATTGTTGTAACGTACTTGATGAAATTTCACAAAAGCGCTTTCGATATTGTACCAGATATCTGTTAACTAACAGCATAACGGCAGGAAGCACCTTTTTATTAGTCGGATGCCATGGTTCCGAATGCCATTCATTACTCAAGTAATATGAATCATAACGGCTTACTTTTTCATTCATTACCTTAATGAAGGATTTTGGTTTTAATACATACTATAAAATGACAAGGTAAAGATATAAATCAATTTCAAACAAGGGTAGTTCTTTCTTGAAAAAAGTTATATTTCTTTTAGGAGTAGTGTTTATCTATTTTATTTCTAAATCCACATTTTAGGGGCCTGGTTAAATATAGTGGGTGGGACACAGACCTTATCTCTATTTCCTTATATATAGGATAATGTATTACTACGAAACAAGTGTTTTCTCACCTTGTTGTCCCTCATTTACCCACATTACGAATAAGATTGCCTAATAAAATAAATTTACTTATTTAATTTATTCTATTCCAGACCCTGTTTAAATCTAAGGGGACATAGACTTTATCACCATGAATTTCCTTATGTATGATAGGATTGGTAAAACTTTGTTCTAAATAATTTTCAATTATTTTCTTATGTCTAGCTCGTGGTTTTGTTCCTAAAATAATTTCAGTATAGTCCTTGTACATTACTAATGTATACCTCGCTTTTTTTTACCATTTTCTTGTTTATTGAAAAAATATTAATGAGACAAACAAATTGTAAAATACTCCATTGACAAGTCCTTCCCTGTGTTTGAAAAGGAATTCCTCTGTATTCGGATAAAATGCAATGTAACAATTTCCAAGACACCTAGTAACTACGAATAAATTTTCTGTATTTTAATCCGTTTATTAATAACTTAATTGTCCATTTTCACTATCCTCCTCTCATCGCTTTTTCTTACACGTGTATCTTTTCCAAAAAAGTGGAAAATTACATATCTAAATTTAAAAATATTTAAAGTCTGATAAAATTCAATGAATAAAAATCTTTTTATACAGCATTCTAATAAAGGTCAAAATAAAATATAGGAGGCGTTATTCATGACAGTAATCAGTGACGTTAAAACAGCTCTAGCAGGGTTAAAAAGTGCACAAGCTAGCTTTGAAACATTTGCTCTTAGTACAGATAATGAACAAGCAAAGCAACTGTATCAAGATGCGGCTAAACAAACTCAATCTGTAGTTGATAGCATTGCACCACGCGTTCAACAAATTGAACAAGAAGAACCTCAATACAAACAATAATCATTATGTGACACAAAAGGTTGGGTCGATATTGACCAACCTTTTGTGTCGATTTTGAATAGATAAAATATGAGGTGATTTCATGAAAAATAACATAACTAAATTAAAAATTTTTCTTTTATTACTAACCATCATCGGAATAGGTTCAGGATGTAACGAAAATCAGAATCAAATGGGTTATGACAATAAAGATTTGAGTATTTCACAAGTAGATACAACAAGCAAGCCAATCGATCAATCTATTGCTAACCAGGCTAAAGAAAAGATGATTACTAAGGATGAAATTACGGATGTAATGGCTGTAAATACAGATAAGGAGCTTTTAGTAGCGATAAAGGTAGAAAATTTTAATCGTTTTCGATTAAAAAGTATCGAGAAGACAGTAAAATCTGACCTAGAAAAAATGTATCCGAATCATAAAGTCGTCGTTTCGACGGATAAAAAAATGTTCTGGGAGCTCGAAAAAATAGAACAAAGACTGCAAAAAAACAATACGAATAAGAAAAGGTTAAAAAAGGATTTGCAAAAACTTGAAAGTCTTATAAAGGAACAAACGTAAAGAGGAAGGATCGAGCTATGTCAAATAATCAAAAGAAACAGCTAACCCCAGTCCAACAGGAATACCAAGAATTACAAAAACAACGTGAAATAAAAAGACCAGTTGTAAAAAATTCTATAAAGGCCTTCCTAATAGGCGGTCTCATCTGTCTTATTGGTCAGCTTATTCAGGACTTCTACATCTATTATTTTGATTTTACAGAGCAAACGGCCGGAAATCCAACTGTTGGTACATTAATTTTTATTACGATGCTTCTTACTGGTTTTGGTGTATATGATCGCATTGCCCAATTTGGTGGGGCTGGGACAGCAGTACCCGTAACTGGTTTTGGTAATGCGGTTATATCACCTGCCATTGAACATCGAACCGAAGGATTTGTGCTGGGCGTAGGCGGCAATATATTTAAATTGGCGGGATCGGTTATTTTATTCGGTGTATTTTCTGCTTTTGTTATTGCCTTAATTAAAACAATTTTAATCAGATGGGGTGGTTTATAATGCTTGCAGGTCATCGTACATGGGTTTTCGAACAAAAGCCTGTGATTATTTCCACTGGAACAGTAGGTGGACCATTTGAAGCAGATGGAGCTATATCGGAAGATTTTGATCTTCTTCATGCCGATTTATGGCTCGGACAGGATTCCTATGAAAAAGCACATAAAGTTTTTTTTGAAGAAGCCTGTCAAAAGGCAATGGAAAAAGGGGAAATCCAAAAGGAACAGGTTCAGTTTCTTCTCGCAGGGGACTTGATCAATCAGATTACCCCCACAAGTTTCGCGAGTCGAACCATTGGAGCTCCTTATTTTGGTTTATTTGGTGCTTGTTCTACCTCAATGGAAGGATTGGCTCTAGGTGCTTATATTATTAATACAAAGGGAGCTAAATATATATTAACAGGGGCTTCAAGTCATAACACAGCTGTTGAAAAACAGTTTCGTTATCCGACAGAATATGGAGGACAAAAACCACCTACTGCACAATGGACGGTCACTGGTGCTGGTACGGCCCTTTTAAGTGATTCTGGGGAGGGACCATGTGTCACTTCTGCTACAATAGGCCGTGTGATTGATATGGGACTGACTGATCCATTTAATATGGGAGGGGCTATGGCACCAGCAGCGGTCGATACGATTGAAGCCCATTTAACGGAAAGAAACATTGACCCCTCTTATTATGATTTAATCGTCACTGGGGATCTTGGCCAGATAGGCCGTGAAGTTTCCCTTGATTTATTTAAAAAACATGGAACTTCCATCAGTGAAGAACAATATCAAGATTGTGGTCTTATGATTTATCGAAAAGGACAGCCAGTCCTCGCAGGGGCAAGTGGTGCGGGGTGTTCAGCAACAGTAGTCTATGGTCATTTATTAAATCGCATGAAAAAAGGCGAATTTAAAAGAATGTTAGTAGTGGCTACTGGTGCTTTATTATCACCACTTTCTTTCCAGCAAAATGAAACCATTCCTTGTATCGCACATGCGGTATCGATTGAATACGGAGGTGAACAATCATTATGACCTATTTTTGGGCTTTTACCGTAGGCGGTTTGATTTGTGTCATTGGGCAAATTATGTTTGATGTGTTTAAGCTAACACCAGGACATACGTTAAGTACTCTTGTAGTAGTGGGTGCTATTTTAGATGGATTTGGTCTATATGAACCCTTGATTGACTTTGCTGGTGCAGGAGCTACCATACCTATTACAAGTTTTGGAAACTCCCTTGTACATGGGGCTATGCAAGAAGCCGAAAAACACGGGTTAGTTGGTGTACTCACAGGGATGTTCGAAGTAACAAGTTCCGGTATTTCAGCTGCCATTATTTTTGGAATGCTGGGAGCTTTAATTTTTAAACCTAAGGGATAAGGAGGATGTAACATGACCGTAGGATCGGATGTAAAACAATGTCTTGCCAGTTTAAAAGGTGTAGAAGCTAGTCTATCCAGTTTAGCCATACGGACTCAAGACAACGAATCCAAGAAAACTTTACATGAAACGATGATGGTAGTAAACGAATTAGTGACAGATTTGAAAAAAAGAGTTGGAGAATTGGAACGAGAAGAATTTCAGTACAAAGGTTTTTAAAAGATGTAATTTTTGTAGGAGGTGTTAAGTAGTGCCTGAATGGTTAGATATTGCCGTACGGTCAATATTCTTTGTTGTTTTTTTATTTTTTATTACAAAATGGTTAGGGAAAAAGCAAATCTCTGAATTATCTTTCTTTGAATATGTAACTGGTATTTCCATTGGAAGTATAGGTGCTGAAGTTGCTATGGGACTGGAACGGAACATTTTTCATGGAATCATTGGAATTGTCATTTTTGCAGCAATACCCTTTTTATCTGGTTTGCTTTCCTTAAAAAGTAAAAAGTTCCGTGATTTTGTAAAAGGAACAGGAACTGTCTTTATAAAAGATGGGAAAATCATGGAAGATAATTTAAAAAAGGAAAGATACACGACAGATGAATTATTAGAATTACTTCGTAAGAAGGATGTTTATCAGGTGTCTGATGTAGAATTCGCTGTATTAGAGGCAACAGGGGATTTATCCGTCATGTTAAAGAAAGAAAACCAACCATTAACAGCAAAGGATCTAAACTTGACGGTTGCTTCAATTAAAGAGCCTCAGACTGTCATTATGGATGGTGTGATCATGGATGAACCACTTGCGACTATTGGACGAAGCCGTGCTTGGTTACACACTGAATTAGAAAAACTTGGTGTAACGGTAGAAAATGTTTTTCTTGGACAAGTTAATTCCTATGGAGAGTTAACAGTTGACCTGTTTGACGATCAATTACAAGTCGCATCTCCTCAAGAAAGACCTTTAATTCTTTCGACCATGAAAAAATGCCAAGCAGACTTAGAGTTGTTTGCTCTTGGAACCGAATCAAAAGAAGCTAAGCAAATGTATAGTAAAAATAGTGAAAAACTACAAGAAGCTATTGATAAAGTGATGCCTATTTTAAAAGGATAATGGTTTATTTCGCTATATTGGATGATCTTAAGACACATAACAAAAAAGTAGTACCATTTTTTGCATAATAACATTAAGTCGAATCTTGAAAATAAAATCTTTGGAAAAATATCTTTTTTTAAATTGATTAGAGGGTGCTTAAAATATTAAAACATTACTGGTTAACTTTCTCTGTTAATTTTTGCAGTATTGTCAAAGAGATGAACATCCTTAGTCTGACTTCAGACTAAGGTGATTTTTCCTAAGAGGTGTTAGAAGTGTCTATTTTTTTAGTTAAATTGATTTTTATATATATTGTTTTTATTGTATCCATAAAAATTTTAGGGAAATCAGCCCTAGCACAACTTACCCCTCACGAATTTGGAGCGATTCTTTTTTTATCTTATTTAGCATTGGGGTCCATTAAAGTAAATGGAGTTACAGAGGGGATTATTGGAATCATTGTTATAACGGGCGTCACTTAGTTATATCAAAATTAAGTTTATTAAATTGGTTAAACCCTTTTATTATAGGAAAACCGACTATTTTAGTTAAACATGGAAAAATTGTATATAAAAATTTAAGGAAAAATAGATATCCTTTATCTGAGCTGTTGTCAGGTTTAAGAACAGCAAGATATCCAGATATTGAATATGCGATTTTGGAAGCAACAGGTGAAATCAGCATTTTATCAAGGAAAGAATTAGTTCCTGTTACTCCAAAGGATTTACATAAGAAAGTAGAATACCATGGATTCCCAATAGCTGTTGTAATTGAAGGGAAAGTTCAGAAGCGTAATTTAAAATTAATCAACAAGAATGAAGAGTGGCTTAAGCAATGATGCTAGTATAGTTTCATGGACACATCTAAGTTAAATTTATACAATGACTTTTAAGGAGGATGTGTCCGATGAGTAAGAAAAATAATGGGAAACGGTATAACGATGATTTCCGAAAAATGATTGTTGATCTTTATCATTCTGGCAGTTCTGTTAAAGATTTAAGTAGCGAATATGGCATCTCTGAAGTATCTATTTATGCTTGGATTAAGAAGTTTTCTCCAATCGAATTAGAAGATGGTTCATCTGTAACTCCAGATGATTATGCAAAGCTCCAGAAACAACTTCTCCGTATACAGGAGGAAAATGAGATATTAAAAAAGGCTATGGCCATATTCGCTCGAAAGTAAGTGACTCAGAACTAACTGAATTTATTACAGAACATAAAGATGATTATTCCATTCGTACGATGTGCGAAACCCTTGATATACCTAAAAGTACTTACTACCAATCATTGAATAAAACAGAATCGAATCGTGACCGTGAGAACCGTGAATTCACAGAAAAGATTATCCAGATTCATGAAGAAAGTAAGAAACGATATGGTGCACCTAAGATACATGAAACCCTTGAAAAACAAGGTCACAAGATTAGCTTAAAACGAGTTCAACGCCTGATGAAAGTAGCTGATATCCGATCCATCATCGTTAAAAAGTTCCGTCCGACACCTAGTAAAGAAAAGGTGGAAGAACGAGAAAATATTATTAACAGAGACTTTTCTACGACTACGATCAACCAAAAGTGGGTTGGGGATATCACGTATATTCACACGCTTCGTGATGGTTGGTGTTACCTTGCATCTGTATTAGACCTGCATTCAAGAAAGGTTATTGGGTATTCATTTGGACGTTCGATGACGACTGAATTGGTAGAAAAGGCTTTAGAAAACGCTTATGTCACACAGAAACCCAATGATGGTGTCATCTTCCATTCCGATTTGGGTTCACAATATACAAGCGACTCCTTCGCAGAAAAGATTCAGGATTATAAGATGACACACTCCTTCAGTCACAAGGGAAGCCCTTATGACAATGCTTGTATCGAGTCTTTTCATGCGATTTTAAAGAAAGAAGAAGTAAATCACGTACAATACTTAGATTTTAACGCTGCGAGAGTAGAGTTATTTAAATATATTGAAGGCTGGTATAACCGTAAAAGAATACACGGTAGTATTGGATATCTAACACCACAAGAGATGGAAGATTTAGCACTCCACCAAGCAGCATAATTGCACCACATAACATTAGAGCACGGCTTTACTTGGAGAGGTGAGCGTGGTAGGCTTTCGCCTGGCGAAATGTGTTTTACTAACCTTTCGTCTTTCGCAAATCACCACGCACACAGAGGCTCCATGTCAAGCCTTCAAATACACATTTAAATAAGTTTCGAAGCACAATGAAAAAAATTAACTTTTATGTGTCCTAAATATTGACGTAGATCCACAAGAACTAAAGGCAAAGGGATATCATCAAATTAAAGATAAATTTTACGCTTCCGTTAGAGATACCGACCATTCACTAAACATTAACACATTTGATAAATCAAATGCATCATTATACCTTTTTCCATACTATGGGGATATAAAGAGTGAAACTTTGAGTGTGGTTGTTGTTTAATAATTAATTTTCTTTCCCAAAAGACAGTCAAATGCCTAAAAGGCTAATGCTATAATAGAGTTTTCCATTAATCTAATAAAAATCAATTCACCAACAAATTGATCCGAAATAATTAAAAAGCCGATTTTTCCTTGACATAAAAGGAGAATCGGCTTTTTACTAGTTGTTCCTATTACTCATCTTTATTATCCCTATCGCCTATATCTTCTGCATCTTCTATTGGATCTTCTGGATCTGGATCATTATCATTTTCATCATCTTTAAACATGTTATCATCTTGGTCAACACCGGGTGCATTTTCAAGATCTGCATTATCATCATTCGTATCACCGTTTTCAATAACATTATTGTTATCCTCTGGTGGTGGATTCTGATCATTATTGTTACAACCGACTATTAACATGGTAGATAAAATTGCAACGGCTAGTATAAGAAACCATTTTTTGTTCATGGATGTCCTACTTTCATAATTTAGTATTATGTTTAAAACTATAGATAGTATTATTCCCTATAAATGTTAAATTATGATCGCTTTTAACTAGTAATTAGGCTAGGAAATTTAAGCATTATAGCCAATCGAATAGAGAAGTAGGTAATTTCTCTGAATTCATTTTTTATGTCAAGCGTTTAGAAAAGGATATGGGTGATAAACCAATTTAGGCGAAATGTAGGTGAATACCTATCCCTATGACAATTGCGGAACATATTATGGTTTAAGTTTTTCAAAGAAGGAATTTAAGGGGATGTTTTTTTTGAAGAGGAACATGGGAATGTGTATTTCTTGTGAAGATTATTTCTGGAAAAGTCAACTTTCAATGTTACCAAGTGGTTCATTTCTTCTTAATAAAAGGTACTGTCCACAATGTTATCCTAAAGCCTTAGAAGAATATACTAGAATTTATTGGGGTGACACCTACATTGATGAAACTCCACCTTAAATTAAGGGAAATATCTAATTCCGAGACACGTTGAAATATTATAGATAAAATTTATAAAAAGAATAAAAGTTAAAAGGAGAGTTGTTTGTTTTGAAAGCTATGGGGAGATGTTCCTGTTGTAAAATTCCGTTGCAAAACGATCTGACGTGCCTTAATGAAAAATACTGTTCTAAATGCTTTATAGAATTCCTGAAAATATATTTCAAACTTAAAAGGGAAGCTTAGAATAATGAAAATAAATGATATTTGAAGGCAAATTCAAAAAACCTGTCCATTTTCAAAATCGCTCTACAAAGGGTAAATTCACAACCCAATTATAGTTGAGAGAAAATTCCTCCCTAAAACGTCCGTTAGAGGGAGGTTATTTTAATAATAACTTTATCTTTTTATTTAAATTCAGCATGGAAACTTTAGTTTTGTAACTTCTAAAAATCAAAAAATTAAAGAAGAAGCAGAACAATCAATATTTAAAACAAGAAGCACTACGAGCCAGGCATCTCGCTTTGATGCTTCTAGTAGTAAAGGGATAATAATAACGTGGTTCATTAATCCAACCGAAAGCATAATAATCATGTATGACTGAATAGGAGTAATCTTAGGCAAAAGCTCACCTCAAATCCAACAATTGGAAATAGAGACATCTTGAACTATAATTCCCTCAACAACTTCGTTCTATTCATCTGATATTACAGCCGTAAACTAGCACATGATGAGTCCTGGCTTATATCGGCCGGACCAACTTAGAGCAAGAAAAAAATGCTAAGCCCGTCACGACAAAGGCTTAGCGTATATTTTGTTCATCCAGCCTAGCTATCCATTTTGATAAAACTTTAACGTGCTCGCAGTCAAGCAACCGATTTCCCAACGAAACTACACATTTTCAATAATAATCCTTTGTGCTGTTCTCAGGTTGCGTTGTACAGTTCTCAACACATTCTCTTCTTCTGCGTAAGCCGTACTTGCATACCGTCAACAATTACACGTTTAATAGCCATATTGCTTTTCAGATTAGTCGATTTTCTCTTCAAATTAAACGCGCGTGCTAAACCATTAACATGACCTTGAGCGACCGCTTGCCGCCAATTCGGGTCCCTTAGTTTTTGGGCATCGCTTGCATGATCAATAAATCCGTTCTCCGTTAATAAAGCGGGCATTCTGGTTTCTCGCAGTACATGGAAATTGGCCTTTTTTTTGCCACGATTATGCAAGTTATTTACTTTGACAATTTCTTCATGCATAATGTCCCGAATTAACGCTCTTCTCGATGAATCAGACAAACTGTTATGAATATAATCTTCATACCCATGAGCTGAACCGTTAAATGCATTAACGTGGATGGATAGAAAATAATCTGCACCCCAAGCATTTGCATCATCTGTACGTTCTTTCAAGCTGCGCGTAATATCTGCTGTTCTACTCATTTTAATTTACAGGCCTTCATAATGGTTTTCCAAGAGATTTCGGATGCTATGGGAAATATTTAAGGTAATTTCTTTTTCATGCATCCCATTGCCAATAGCTCCTGGGTCCATTCTCCCGTGACCAGGATCTAAATATAATTTAAACATTTTACACCACCTCGTACAAATAAAATATGACCGAAGAGTAACGGAGGTATAGGAATTCGTCTGAGATACATATAAAAATAGGTGATAATAGGCATTACATTTCATTGAATCAGATGATTTATTTTAAAGCTAAGAAATTTTCCAAATGCGAGACCATATGTATGAGCAACAGCAATTAATGTTCCATATTTTTCGTGGGTCAGGCAAACTCTTGTTCATCTAGACTGTAGGCTGATTGATTATTGATGCTTCTTTCTTAACAAAACACCTAAGTGATTCTCTGTGCATATACTGTATCATTACTACAGGATTATGATTAAATACAACTCAATCCATACATAAAATAATCAAGGAGAGGTTAATTTTGAAAATTCCAAATACAGCCAAAGTTAGTATCCCCTTTCCATCCGTATGGGGGATTGATGCTTCTATTGCGGGGAGATCCATTATTAGAGGTATACTTACCATTGATTCCATTGTAGACAACAAAGTAATAGGTACAGTTAATTTTCGTGGTATACCTATTCCGATTAATGGGTATTGGGACGAAAGCGCTAAACAAATAAGTTTCGATTCACCATATGCCTCCTTTTTTGGCAACTTGACAATATTTGATGAGACCGCTATAAGCATTCGGCATTTCGTTTTAAGTGGACGGTTTATAATGAAACCTCCCTCTTTGCTGGCTGGTGAATACGGAAATTGGATTGCTACAACCTTTACAACCCGTTTGGGACCTCCCATATATACTAGTGTTTTACCACCTGCTGGTGCCTTTTCAGTCTCAAGTATGCTCTTGGGACAGCAATTGTTTTAATTAGACCATGACTTTATAAAAACAACCTTCGTTTGTGATTGACTAAGGTTGTTTTTTATATAGTGTTCTATGAAAATACAGCCTTGCTTTAAATCTGAGTTTTGCGTATATCTCCGTTAAAATGTACTCGGAACCCTTTGATGATCGTGCCTAGTTAGATAAATAAATATTGATACTTCCTTATAGAAATAGCCTGCTTGGTTAGGTACGTTGTTTCACAATCCCCGGAAATTTTTAATATAAGTAATGAATGCTTATTTTTTTCCTTCCGATAGCTTTCTATATAAAGAAGCTCTAGATACATTTGTAATTTCACAAATTTGATTTACAGTCATATTTCCTTCTTTATATAGCTTTACTGCATAATTCATTCCTGTGTGATTTTTATGATATTTCTTTAACCGTCCTTTAAACTTCCCTTCTTTCTTTGCGAGCTCAATTCCTTCACGCTGACGCATACGAATAAGGTCTCGCTCTAATTGGTTAACACCAGCCATTACAGTAATTAAGAATTGGCTATATGGATTATCTTCTGATAAATCTAGCCATGTATCCTTAAGTGATTTTAAGCTTGCCTTTTTATTTCGTATTAAATCAATCAATTCAAATAAATCTTGCGTACTTCGAGTGATCCGAGTTAAATCTGTAACATAAATAATGTCACCTTCTTGTAAATCCTCTAACATTTTTTGAAGTTGTTCACGATCTTTTGTGGTTCCTGAAATTTTTTCTTCATAAATAATATCCATTCCAATTTCGTTCAATTGCCGAAATTGTCTTGAAGGATTTTGGCTAGTCGAACTGACGCGTACATAACCGATTTTCTGCAAAATTCCACCTCGTTTTTGAGACAAGTCTTATGAGACACTCTTAACTATGATTTTATCAGTCTACTATACTTGTATCAATAGAGTACACTCTATTGATATATAATTGAACTAATTAACTGAATAATTATGGAAATGGGATGATACTGAATGAAAATTGCGAGAGGTAGAGAATTGCTTACACTGGAACAGAGGCAGGATTTTATGCAAATCCCTGAAGATGAATGGATATTGGGGACCTACTTCACTTTTTCCAAACGGGATTTAGAAATAGTTAATAAGCGAAGGAAAGAAGAAAACCGTTTAGGGTTTGCTGTTCAATTAGCTGTTCTTCGTTATCCCGGTTGGCCATACACTCATATCAAAAGCATCCCGGAATCAGTCATACATTATATATCGAAACAAATCGGTGCCACTCCATCTTCGATTAGTCTTTATTCTCAAAGAGAAAATACACTTTGGGATCATTTGAAAGAACTTCGAAGTGAATACGACTTTGTAACTTTTACTCTAAGAGAATATCGAATAGCACTTAAGCATCTTCATCAATTAGCTTTTGAAAATGGCGATGCCATACATCTACTACATGAATGTATAGATTTTCTAAGAAAAAACAAAATCATACTGCCTGCTATTACTACACTTGAAAGAATGGTGTGGGAGGCAAGGACAATGGCTGAAAAGAAACTGTTTAATACTGTTAGTCAATCTCTTACAAATGAACAAAAAGGAAAGCTTGAAGAAATCATTACTTCGCAGCATCCATCCGAATCCAATAAAACGATATTGGGTTGGTTAAAGGAACCACCGGGTCATCCTTCACCCGAAACATTTCTAAAAGTAATAGAACGACTCGAATACATACGAGGAATGGAATTAGAAACGGTACAAATTAGTCATTTGCATCGCAATGCCTGTTACAACTATCTCGCTTAGGCTCAAGATATGAGACATATGCATTCCGTGACTTTCAAGAAAATAAGCGATATTCGATATTAACTGTCTATTTATTACATCTTACTCAAGAGTTAACGGATAAAGCTTTTGAAATTCATGATAGACAAATACTTAGTCTGTTATCAAAAGGCCGTAAGGCTCAAGAGGAAATTCAGAAACAAAACGGTAAAAAGCTGAATGAGAAAGTTATACACTTTACGAACATCGGACAAGCTTTAATCAAAGCAAAAAAGGAAAAATTAGACGTTTTTGAGGTTTTAGAATCCGTTATCGAATGGAATTCTTTTGTCTCTTCGGTCGAAGAAGCTCAGGAGCTTGCACGCCCTGCCGACTTTGATTATATAGACTTACTGCAAAAACGATTTTATTCAATTAGAAAATATACGCCAACGCTATTAAGGGTATTGGAATTTCATTCTACAAAAGCAAATGAGCCACTTTTACAAGCTGTTGAGATTATCCGTGGAATAAACGAATCCGGAAAGCGAAAAGTGCCTGATGACTCACCTGTGGATTTTATTTCAAAACGTTGGAAAAAGCATTTATACGAGGATGATGGTACAACAATCAATTGTCATTACTATGAAATGGCTGTTTTAACAGAACTTCGGGAGCATGTTAGGGCAGGAGATGTTTCCATTGTTGGCAGCAGACAATATAGAGACTTTGAAGAATATTTGTTTTCAGAAGATACATGGAATCAAACGAAGGAGAATACAAGATTATCAGTTAGTTTATCATTCGAGGATTATATGACGGAGAGAACCAGCAGCCTTAACAAAAGGTTAAAGTGGTTAGCTACCAATTCCAACAAGTTAGACGGGGTTTCTCTTGAAAAAAGGAAAGCTGTCAATTGCACGATTAGAAAAAGATGTTCCAGAAGAAGCAAAAAAATTTAGTGCAAGCCTGTATCAGATGCTACCAAGAATAAAATTAACCGATTTACTGATGGATATTGCTTATATAACAGGATTTCATGAGCAATTTATTCATGCTTCCAATAATCGAAAACCGGATAAAGAAGAAACAATTATTATTATGGCTGCTCTTTTAGGAATGGGAATGAATATTGGTTTAAGCAAAATGGCTGAAGCAACACCCGGACTTACATATAAGCAATTGGCCAATGTATCACAATGGCGCATGTATGAAGATGCAATGAATAAAGCCCAAGCTGTATTAGTAAATTTTCATCACAAATTGCAATTGTCCTCCTATTGGGGAGACGGTACAACATCCTCGTCCGATGGTATGAGAATGCAGATAGGCGTTTCATCGCTACATGCAGATGCAAACCCACATTATGGAACTGGAAAAGGAGCCACCATCTATCGTTTTACAAGTGATCAATTTTCTTCTTATTACACAAAGATTATTCATACTAATTCAAGGGATTCGATTCATGTTTTGGATGGTTTGTTACACCATGAGACGGATCTAAATATAGTAGAGCATTATACAGACACAGCTGGTTACACAGACCAAATATTCGGACTGACCCATTTATTAGGATTTAAATTTGCTCCAAGAATACGAGATTTATCAGACTCGAAATTATTTACAATAGATAAGGCAAGTGAGTATCCAAAATTAGAAGTCATTTTACGTGGACAAATAAATACAAAGGTCATTAAAGAGAATTATGAGGATGTTTTGCGATTAGCTCATTCTATAAGGGAAGGAACAGTTTCAGCATCCCTTATTATGGGGAAAATAGGTTCTTATTCAAGACAAAACAGCTTGGCTACAGCCTTACGTGAGATAGGCAGAATAGAAAAAACGATCTTTATTTTGAATTATATTTCGGATGAATCATTAAGAAGAAAAATACAAAAAGGATTGAATAAAGGAGAAGCCATGAATGGACTGGCAAGAGCTATTTTCTTCGGAAAACAAGGCGAGCTTAGGGAACGAACCATACAGCATCAATTGCAAAGGGCCAGTGCCTTAAATATAATCATTAATGCCATCAGTATCTGGAATACTTTACATCTAACAAAGGCAGTTGAATATCAAAAACGGTCAGGTAGTTTTAATGAAGAATTATTGCACCATATGTCACCTCTAGGTTGGGAACATATTAATTTACTTGGAGAATACCATTTTAATTCGGAGAAAATGGTCTCGTTAGATTCTTTAAGACCCTTGAAACTTTCTTAACGTTGTTAAAACTGGGGGAATAGTCCAGGAAATGGGCTTAGCGTTGTAAATCCGCATTTTCCTGACTGTACCCCTAATAGTAAAAAAGAATATACAATCACCTGTTTCAAAAATGAAACGGTTAAAAGAGTATGCCTCAATCAATCCAAATTGTGAAAAAACAGAGTAGGTAATGAAATATTTTTAAGGGGCGTAATAGCGTTGGTTTAGAGATTCTAACAACACTAGAGATATCTCTAAATCAGTAACACCATTATCCTTGAGTTATTATGCACGCCGATCTTCATGATAAGGCGTATCAAAAAGGGGCTTATCAAACAGCCCCTCAAACTTAGAAGATATCCGAAAATTCATCTGCTAAAGTTTTCTCTTTTTTTAATGGAATCACGTTATCCTTTATATTTTCTGATGTTTCTAGCTTTGGTTCATACCAATTGTAAAAATCTGAGGGATTACTAAAGATATTTTCCAAAGATTTTTTAACAATGGTTGTCTGTTTATTACCTGTATCTAGATGATTAACTAAGGGAACACCTTTGACTGAACTATATCTCAGTAATTTAAATAAAAGATCTTGAAGGTATTCAAATCGATTATCTGAATCGGAAAGTTTGCTTTTGTATACTTGAACTTTTTCCTCGCTTTCTGTGAGTTTTAGTTCTAAGGTTTTTCTACGTTCAATATTTTTATAGAATTTACGTTCAATCACAATTAATTCCCTAATTAATGTTTCTTTATCATCGTAATATTTATTTACGATATCAGCTAGGTTTGGTAAATTGTCGTTCGGAAATTCTGAAGTGGACGGTCTAGAAGTAAAAACATTATTGGCTATATCTATCATCATTCTTCCAAGCCTGTTTTTCTTTCTCCAAAAGTCTTCTCCGGCTGCGGTAGGGAAGCGACCTTTCTGGACCAATTCCTTGTTGAATTGATACATTTCACCGTACTTAATTTCCCCATTAATCTGTCTCTCTGTTTTATATAAATAAATAAGATGGTTAACCTCCTTTTCAGTCAATTTTGTTTTTCGTCCGGCTTTATTGGCCATTATTATGAACCTCCAGTATTTTTAGATCTGCAATTTCTATGATGCTATCTTTAATCTGATAGGAAATAGATTTCAGTTTGTTAAGATTTGTTGGATTAACTCTAGAAAATTCATCAGAGAGCATAATGGAATGTAAACTTTTCATGAAAGTAATCAATTCATTAATGTTTCTTTTACTGCTAGCCAACTTCTCTTTAATAATATGAGATTTTTTATCTAATTCCTCAGGGGCAATTCTCCAATGATTACAAAAAATACAATCCTCAGTTTCACATCGTTGCTGTTCGTCTGAACAATATCCTATGTCTTTTAAAGGTTTTTTACAATCCGGCGTAGTAGGAGGTCTAAATGCTTTAAGTAATATGTCATTCGGAATATGAGGGGCTAAATCTAATGAAGCTCTCATGGTTCCCTTCCTTTTCTTATTATTTAAAGAATTTATTTCTGGATTAAATTGATGGGATTGCGCAAACTTAAATTTTTGTAGCAACGAAAAAACTTCAGAATCTATCCAGTATTCAGTATGGTGAGCATAATTCAATTGCATTGAAATGGTATTATGGTTTGCTAACCTGGCAATTTCAATTGGTGATATTCCTTGCATCATTAACGAAAATATGGCTAAATGTCTAGTGTCATTTGGCCGAAGTTGGTTTTTCTGAGGTATATTAAACACGTACTTGGAACGTACAATTTTTTCGTAAAAGCTTTGGATCAAAAAGTATAATTGATCTTTGTTAAAGACATTAATATTTATTTTCTGTGACTCTCTTATACTACGAATAAAATATGAGCTTGTTTTTAAGATTGAATTATAGGAAATAAGCGTGTCACTATTCCCAAATTTATCGGTCTCAGCAATATAAGTTGAAATTAACTCAAAGGTAATTTGATCAATTCGAACTTTATCGACTACATTTGGATGTTTTTTTGGATATTTATGTCTAGGTAAATGTAAGTAATAATTTCCTTCACCTTCGGAAAGGCAATCCCTTTCTATCGAACAAAATTCGGAAGGTCGTAAAGGGATAATGGTTGTGAGTTTCCACCAAATTATGATTGGATAGTACAATAATTTTTCATTTATACACTTTGTGTCGTTGCTGTTACTAGATTTAATTTCTTGATAAAAAAAGTCAATACTTTGTGAAAAGGCTAATATATCCTTAGAAGGAGGTAAAGTACGATTAGCTTTTTTTCTTACAATTTTTTTCTTTAAATTAAGGAGTGGTTTTATGTAGACTTCTCCGGCTTCAATGTCAGCATAATCTAAGAAATTTAAGATGACATAAATTGTATACTGTTTGTCCTTATTTGAAATAGTTTGTGTTGATGTAAACCACATTACAAATTCATCATCTTTCTCTTGATCAAATCCATCAGTATACTCTAGAAACTTTAGCAATTTTAAATAATATCCGGCAACTGTAGTAATATGGTGTTTCGAAATCAAATCAGCTATCCAGCATTTTACAACTACTTTAAAATTCTTCGGAATGTGACTAATGGATTCATATGGTTTCAGTTTATTAAAGTTAAAATTTCTTTTTAAGCCAGTATTTAAATTATCTCTGTAAAATATCCACTCGTCATCATCAAAATCACCACTAACATGCAAGGTTTCATTTTTCAGTATTTTTATAGCCTCGTTAATACTTTCATTGGTTAAAAATGACGTATCAGAAAGTGATTCAATATCTTCAACAATTGTTGATTGAAGTCTCGTCTGTTTAATATTCATCCGTTTACACCTCACTTTTATTAATGTTATAAGTCTTGTATTCATTTAAATCTGCAACGGAAATTTGCTTCATTTTTTCTTTGAGAGCTTGGCTTCCACCTTCTACAAATTTATAAATGATCTCTTTACCGAATTTTTCAGTAGCTTTTATCCACTGATCCATTTCGATGGAAAAGATATTAGCTATTTTTGTCTTTTCGGTTTTGCATTCCTCTTTTTCTAGACTTGTAAGTTGTTGAACCCTATTAGTCAAACTATCAGCAAGGGAAGAGAGGGCGTAAAAATTAGGGACCGACATCGGGCAATTTCTGCATGCAATATTATGTTTAATGCAATTTTCTAACCCTATAAGGCACTGCACATCGTCTTCTTTACTAGGTAACAATTGTGCATCCAGCTTAAACATATAATCAGCTGCTTCCTCAAATCCCATACTCAAAATCATATCAGAAACCTTTTTCTTTTCAGCCTGTAAAGTATTTAAAAAGCCCGCAGTGCATTCAATATTGTAAATATCCCCAAACATTTGTTTAACAGTTAAAATCTCTTTGGTTCTCTTTTCACGATCATCTTTATTTCCAAATAGTACCTCAGCGAACAGATCGGGGATGTATCCAAAATGTTCTCGGATAAATAATTGATGCGTTAAATTATTTAACTCTTCTTCAGGGATAAAAATATAAATATTAGTCGTTTCAAAGTCAAAGTGTGCACGTAGACGCTGAGCAACTTCTAATGCAGCCTGTGAATGTCCCTTTTTTACAAGCAAGTAATATGTATAGGATAATAAAGAACGATTCATTTTCCTGTTTTCAAATATGAATTCTGCATTAAAGCCTTTGAAAAAAGTTGACTTATGTCTTGATGCAAACTCGTTTCTTATTGTATTAAAATTTATCAGGTACTCATATTTCGGTGTGGTGGCAGCCCTGCGTAATTCACAAATAACTGCTACAGTAGCTAAAGATAGGGTTACATCTTTTGAACAAAAAAAACGGTTAGTAGCATTCGTTTTAGTTGTTCTTAAATCTTTTCGCATTACTTGATGAATGATACGACGGGCGTCTTCGTAGCATAAATCGTTTTGTTCTAACCAATCCAAATTAATATTCGGAACCGAAAGTTCGGTTAGATCAATCTTTGGAAATCTTATAACATCCTTATGACGCCAAGCATTGTTAAGATGTACAAGCACATAAAGCCAAGAAGAGTCATAGTTGTAAGTCTTTTGTCTCTTTATTTTGCCAGAAGCATTTTGAGTAAGAACTGTTTGGTTCATTTGTTTTTTAACATCTTCAATAGCATTCCTTTTGTGTAATGGAAAATTGGTGGCAAAATTAAATAATGATTTATAATCTTGGTAATCATAAATGGATTTATCTTTGGGGATAATTTCCTTTTCATGCGGATTTATGATACGTGCCAATTTTAACAGTTTCTTTTTATTTTTTTCAATAAGTTTGTTATAAATTGAATTAATGAAACTATAAAAAATTACTTGATACCGAAATGGAATTGTTTCGTTAAATAATGCAAGATTGATATGATTGGAAGTCAATTCGTATAACTCTTTATCAGAAAGAAATTCAATTAGTATTCCTGTACACTTGGCATATCTAAATATTGTGTAATGAATTGTCTCAACGCTTTCACTAGTATTTCGTAAAATACGGTGTACAAATTTCTTCCATTCTTTGCAGGTGAATGAGTTACTATTATGAAATTTAATTTCTAAACTTTCAAGCACGTATTCGTAGGCATCTATATTATCTGATATTGTTGTGACAACTTCTTTAAGTTCATTTTCTTGAACAATTTCATTAACAATTGATTTGGGGTAGATGTATTCTATTCTTTTTTGTGGATGAATACCTCGAAAAACAGTTGGAACTTTCTTCCTAGCATCGATTATTTTAGAATGTGAACTATGATATTGAAGTCCCAACAGTTCTTGTACCTCGTCTGAAATATAGTATTCAGCTTTAAGTTTCTGCTGATGAGCCCTTAACTGATCTATGGGTTCTTTTAGGCAATGACGAATACCTCCTAAAATAGTGTCGGTTATGTTTTCTTCCTTTCTTAGAATATTCCACTGTCTTTTAGTTAAATTCAAAAGTTTCCTTGCTTCACCACATGAATAATATAGTTCTGTGTTGTAAACTTTTCCTCTAATGAGTGTTCCTGTATCCATGGTATTATCAGGCAAAACGTTTAGATTATATTCTTCGATCAAAGATTCTACTATTTGTCTTGGATAGAATATATGATGTTGAGATACATAGATGTTGTTCACATTGTTCCTTTTAAGTATTTTCCCAAAGGTGATATTTCCGGCATTTAACTTTTCAAGTGCTTCTTCACGACTAATATAATCTAACAGAAATTGATTAACCGACTCTTTTGTAATGTAAGTTTCATTTACAAATGTAACGGATTTTAAAATCCCTCGATTCATTAAGTTAAATATATTATTTTTATACGTTTCCAATTTAAATTCACTTTTGAATCGATATTTATGACTGATTAGTTTTCGGGCAGCTTGTCCAATGGTGAAACATTGCTCAAAGACCTTTTTTTCCCCTTGTACATATTTTTCAAGAGAGCTCAAAACAACTTTGTCCTTTCCATCTGAATCGGCAATGACTTCTATAAGACCTTCTTTTTTTAACCTCTTCAACTTATTAGGTGAGGTTTTAACGTGTGCATACATAGGGTTTTTATATATTTGAGTAAAACTAACGAATTTTTCGGACACCTGTAGCCCCTCCATTTAACCATTTATTTTTGTAGTTCGTTTGATCGATGGAACCAAATTCCTCTATCGGAGCATTATGCAATTCATTTTGAAGCTCGTCGATATAATGTATTGTTGTTTTGGCATCAACGTAATCTAAAGCAGATTCAATGTTAGTATCACCTCTTGCAATAGCAATCTGTAAAATGCTCAAATCCATATCCAATAGGAAACTCGTAAAAATACCTCTACCAATATGCGTGGACCAGTAAGAATCTTTCAAAAACATATAGTCATCTTCTCTGCCGGCCGATTTAGATAATTTGGATAAAAATGACCTTTTTACTTTCTTAAATCTTTTTTCATAGACTCTCCCAGACATGGCCATACCATTTTTGTCATACAACAAGATCATTGGATTTTTTAAAAAGCCACTTTTTAATTTTATATCTAAATCTTTCATGTGAGCTTCATAGTAATCCCATAGTAAATCGCTATCTAATATCATTTGTTTAGCTAAATGTGTTTCTAAGTAATTCAAGCGTTTGGGGTTCTCAGCGCTGGTATCTTTTAGATGAGAAAAGAGAATGGAACGATTATCTCTAATTTGTACAGAAAGTGATTTTCTGAATTTAATATCCAAGTCAGCACGTGTGATATTCACCACTTCTCCACGTCTAAGTCCTCCAAAGAATTGTAAGCATAGTGCAAAAGCTATTTCCGGAGCCACATCTTTGGCTTCCTCTAAAAATTCGATAACCAGTTTATTTCTATTAGGACCGAAGTCTTTGAGCTTTATAAATTTATTGTTATTATGAGTTCTAGATGGATATTTTGTTCCTAAAGATGATGATTGAAAAGGGGAGTATTTCAGCCAATTTCCTTTCGGGTCTTGATAATAGCTGAAATCAATATCTTCGTTTAACAATGATTGTTCTTTTAAAAATAAATAAAATTCCTTTATGTAGTTTTCATAATAAAAAACGGTACTTCTCTTTAAGCCTGTATTAGTTAAATAGGTTATATATCGGCTACCATGTATTAATTTTAATCCACCTATTCCTTCATGGACTAATTGAATAAATTCTTCATCCTCTGCACTAATGCGGTCAATTATATAATTTAAGAAACGGCATAAAACATGAGCCGGAGCTTTTACTGTGTTAACACTTACGCCTTGATACTCATATCTACGACGAATAAAGTCTGTAATGGGGTGAGGAATAGTTATTTTGCTAATCTTGTTATATAACCCAATATTAACAACCCTTTTTTTCACAATTTTATTATCGATAAATTCTTCTATCTCATTTTCTTTGACGACAAATTTAAAATTAATCAGATTTTCCATGTAATATACATCCTTTTTGATTTGGTATATATATAAGATGTTCTTTTCTGGTTTTAAAAGCATAATCCAAAGGGAGACTAGTCGGGGCGCAGGGTGTTTGTGTGTCTTGCCCCTCCCCGGGGCAAGACACACAAACACCCAAAATCCCTACATCTGATTGTCTATCTATATTAAGCCATATTTATTATAAATGGGCAAAATTAATTGTGCCCCCCCTTTATTTTACTGTATTCTTATCATGAATAAGGGTAATAACCCAAAAGCGTACCTATAAAGCTGGTAAGCATTTGGACAATGGTGAACTGGAGAAAGTCTTGATGAAAACGGAGGGACTAGGAACAGAGGCGACACGAGCGGGAATTATTACCATGCTAAAAAATCGGCAATATATTGAAGTGAAGAAGAACCAAGTGTACGCAACCGATAAAGGAAGAGTACTGATTGAAGCGATTGGCGATAAAATTTTAGCCTCCCCTGAAATGACGGCGAAATGGGAACAGCGCCTGCGTGAAATTGGGGAAGGAAAAGCATCTGCACGACAATTTATGGAACAAGTGAAAAAAATGTCTAGTAAAATTATTGAAGATGCAAAAGAAATGTCCAGACATTGGGATTTTACCGGATTGAATGTCACGTCCATTAAACGAACGAAATCAAAGAGCAAGATAGGAAAGAAAATCGGGAAATGCCCGAAATGTGAGGGAGACATTGTGGACAAGGGACAATTTTATGGCTGTACGAACTACCCGAAAACAAAATGCAATTTTACGATTTCGAAAAAAATATTAGGAAAAACGATCTCCCAGGCAAATGTAAAAAAATTACTTGTTGGTGAAAAGACCAATGTGATCAAAGGATTTAAAAAGGGAGAGAAAATCTTTGATGCTTGCTTGAAGTATGAAAAGGAGAGAGAGCAATTATCCTTTGTGTTTGAAAAATGATCGTCATGGAAGCGATGAAGATGACGCTATAATATCAATAAGAAAAGTTGTTGCTAAAATCAATAGGGAAGTCCTAAAATGGGTACCTGACAGTTTCCATTAGGACTTCCCTTAAATGTGTTAAAAATCAATTCAAATACTTTTTTTCATCCCACAATTGCGGCATTCTCGAATAAACACAAAATCTTTAATCGAGCTTTTAAAAAGTGAATGATCGCAATTATCACATCGACCACTTACTTTATCGGGATATTCTTTGAAATCATAAACAATCGAAGTGTCATAGCCTTTCCATTCCGTTTTCTTTTTTTCATCAAGCAATGAAAATCACCTTCATCTATTATTTTCTACTCTTATTTTAGCGCGTAAAAACATAAATGAGAAGGGAAAACGGAAATCTTATCTTTATACACTATGTGCAAAATTCACAAAATATCAAGACATCCTGTTCTCAGACTATATGTGAGCGAATAAATAGGTTTATCCTGTCTTAACGGTCAGTAAAACCTCCACCACAAAATGATTTGGAAACAAGGAAGATAAGTGGAGGATCACGGCCCATAAAGGTCCGATAAGTTCAACGAACATTCAGTGGGGGATGAAGAACCCCCCCAACTGGATGAAGTTTCACTTTATTATTCCTCATCCATTTAGGGGAGATTACCAAAAGAAGAATGGCGCTACAGCTATTCCAACAATGGCTCCTAAAGCCAGGCCAATTCCGAATCCTCCCCAACCCCATCCATATCCATAACTGTAACCAGGATAACCAAATCCACCATAATTTCGAACTGGTCGATTCATTGGGCGAAGATAAACTCTTCTTTGGTCAACATGTTGAATAATCCCTTCGTGAACACGTCCATCACGAGTTTGAATCCGAACATGTTTTCCTCTGTGCTTTTGGCACATATTTCGATAATGATCAACTGACATTGTTTAGCACCTCCAATATTCATTTCACACAATTCATCATATGTACTGGAGGGACAAATGGGGAGGACAAGGACCCATTCTTATTGGAATTAGGTAAATATCTTTACTTAATTAGGTCGAGATAGATAGTGGAGGGGAATATGATTATTATGATAAAATAGGTTTTTCGTTTTCATTCAAGAAAGGAAGTTAGCATGAATCAAATTGTTCAATTATTCGAGGAGTGGAATGAGGCTCTTCAAATCGAAATCAATGAATTAAAAAAACAAGGTGGTCATCCTTTTCCTGTGTACGGTGGGCGTTGTGTTAGGTCAACTGAAAAAGGAAGTATCTATTTATTTTCGCTGCATACAGATTTACTTTTACAAGAGGGAATGCCGATTCAACTACAATATGAGGGACAAAAAATAAAAGGGATTTTGCTTTCATGTGAGATGTTTCAACTAGCGGTTGAAGTGGAGGCCTATTTGGGGGGAATGATCGAAGAAGCCACCATTAGGACAGAACCGTGGGAATTGATGGAAAAGTTAATGGAACGATTGAATGAAAGCAAACAGTCCAAGAAAAAAAGGATGAGAATCGAACAACTTCTATTCCCATCAAATATCGATCGCCACCCTCATGAAAAAGTAAAAAATGCCCTTCATGAAGTCATTTTACGAGCTAAATATAATCGTGTGACATATTTATGGGGGCCTCCTGGTACGGGAAAAACCTATACATTATCCCGATGTGCTGCTTGGCATTATTTGAAGGGAAGAAAAATACTGTTATTATCTCATAGTAATGCGGCGATCAATGTCTTGCTTTCCGAAGTAGAACGCTATTTAAAAAAGAAACAGGAATGGAAGCAAGGAGACATCATTCGCTACGGCACGGTCCATAAAGATTTCGCATCTACTCATAAAGAATTAACGATGGATTTCTTAATTGGTCAAGATGAACCACGATTATTTTCAAGAAAATTAGAGTTAGAAAGGGAGCGAAATGAAGTAACAAAGCAATTGACCACATCGAAAGCTTATCAAGTGGTCCAGCGCTTCATTACGATTGAAGAAGAATGGCAAAAACTTCGAGACAAAATGAAAAAATATGAAGAGACCATCTTAGAAGGGGTTGCGATCATCGGGACCACATTATCCAAAGCGACCATCGATCCCCTCATCTACGAAAATTCCTTTGATCTCGTATTCGTGGATGAAGCAAGTATGGCCTATGTTCCTCAGCTAGCCTTTGCCGCAAGCCTTGGGAAACATATCATCGTTTGTGGAGATTTCAAGCAACTTCCCCCGATTGCTGTATCCCATCATCCATTAGTGAACCATTGGTTGAAGGGGGATCTTTTTCACAGAGCAGGGATCGTGGAGGCGCTCCAAAAGCAAGACGGTCATCCCCAGTTATTTTTATTAAAAAAACAGCGGCGGATGCATCCGGATATTTCGGCCTTTACGAATCAATATATATATGGTGGGAAGGTGGAAGATCATTCCTGTGTAAAAGCTTTAAGAGAAAAAATTGTCATGAAAGAGCCGTTTGCAGGGAAGGCAGCTGTTATGCTAAATACTCATGCGAAAGGACATTTTTCTCTAAAGGAAACTCACTCTTATTCAAGATGGAATATTTGGTCCAGTTTTCTCGCCTTACAATTGATCGCCATTGCCAAGGAGAAGGGGATCCAATCGATTGGTTATATTACACCCTATCGTGCTCAAGCCAAATGGATGAATGTCTGCTTATCTGTATTTTTTAGAGAAGAATGGAAAAATCAATCCATTTCGGCCGCGACTGTTCATAAATTTCAAGGTTCTGAACGGGAGATGATTCTTTTTGATACGGTTGACAGTTCTCCTCAACAACAAGCGGGAAGGCTTCTGATCCATGGTGAAAGCGACAGACTCATAAATGTGGCGATGACAAGGGCGAAGGGGAAATATGTGTTTTTAGGAGATGAAGATTTCCTTGAACGACATATTTCAGAAGAAAAACCGATCCGAAAGCTGCAACAATTTTTTCAAAAAAATCACGATGTCGCTCAACTGCATGATAGGAATGAATTGATGCAAACGATCCATCCTCAATTACGTTTTTTTACAGTAGAAGCGGAAAAATATCTATTCGCTGATATGAGGAGAGCCGAAAAAGAAATCATTGTCGCCCTACCACCCAAAAATAAAGGAACGAAGAAACTATGGTCTATTTTAATGAAAAAACAAAATGAAGTGTCAATAAAAATATTATGTAAACTAAAAAACATACCACTTCAAAAAGTCGAAAAACAGTCGGTCATCATGCCTTTCTCATTTTTTATCATTGATCAAAAAATTTTTTGGATTGATCCATTAGGCCAAGGGGAAATGAGCATTCGTTTACATTCTCGCAAAATCATTCAATTGTTTTGGCGAATGTTTGATGCAAAAGGAAATCGAGAGGAAATCCTTCATCAAGTTAAAAGTGAAAACGGACCATCTTTCATTAAAAGGGGGGAGAGAACCCTTATAGATTATTTACACATATGGGATCGCTGTCCTGTATGTGAAGGAAAAAGGTCTGTAAAGGTAACGAAAAATGGATATATTCGTTTAGAATGTGGAAATTGTCTAGAAGGCGGATTTCTTTCTAACAGGCAACTTGATGACTATTTATATAAGAATGGAATCGAATGTAGGAAATGCTATGTACAGCTTCAAGCTGAATGGAAATCCAATCGACTCATCGCTCAATGTCCACATTGTTCAAATCAAATCACACTTTCTTCCCTAAGTGACAAGGGATAAAAGAACCAAAAGCGGAAGCGCCTGATCATCGGCGTACGGATTTCGTAGTCTTTGACTTATCGTACGCGAACGGATCGATCTGAAGAAGTGGACCACTTTTTTAAGAGCGATTCAATGGTCTAAATCTGAAAGTATGTTCAAAAAAAAGGGGCTGTCCCTCATGCTCTTTGGCTTCGAGGACAACTCCTTTTTCTATGGTTTTACGATGATTGCTTTTTCTTTTTTCCCCGTTACATTTCCGATAATCGACACATACTGATTGCCCAGTTCCTTTAATTGATCTACATATTCTTTCGCTTCATCCATTGGCAAACTAATTAGTAATCCACCTGAAGTGATTGCATCACAAAGAATCAATTGTTCGGATATGGATAGAGAGGCGTCACATTCTACCATCTCGTTGACAAACTGTTGATTAGCTTTCGAACCGCCTGGTACTACCCCTTGTTCACATAAATTGAAAGTCCCGTCTAATTGAGGGATACGTGAGTATTCTATTTCAAAGGTAACTTGACTGCCTTGAGCCATTTCGCTTGCATGACCAAGTAATCCGAAGCCTGTTACATCTGTTACAGCATGCGGATGGAAGGAGTGTAATAGCTCGGCCGCTTGTTTGTTTAATTCTGACATCACCGTGATGACTTGCTGTTCCTGCTCAGTGGATACGACCCCTCGTTTAATTCCTGTCGTCATTATACCAACACCAATTGGTTTCGTTAAAACGAGTACATCCCCACATTTTGCACCAGTGTTTTTCCAAAATTTCTCCGGATGAACAATCCCCGTCACAGCAAGGCCAAATTTAGGCTCTTGATCATCGATAGAATGACCCCCAACTGTTACAGCATTTGCTTCATGAACTTTATCTGCAGCCCCCTTTAAAATTTCTGCTAACACGTCCGCTCCTAATTTTTTGACAGGGAAGCCTACAATATTTAATGCCGTTTTTGGAGTTCCACCCATGGCAAAGACGTCACTGAGGGCGTTTGCTGCGGCAATTTGCCCAAATAAATAAGGGTCATCGACTATAGGTGTAAAATAATCAATGGTTTGCACTAAAGCGATTTCGTCTGTCAATTGATAAATACCCGCATCATCTGATGTTTCATTCCCTACAAGTAACTGTGGTACTTGAGGTGGTTTTGGTAATTGACACAAAACTTGTGTCAAGTCACTAGGACTCAGTTTGCAACCTCAGCCAGCTTTTGAAGAAAATTGAGTTAAACGAAGCTTTTCTTCTTCACTCATCTGGCCTCACCTCCTAAGTCATTATTGTACCAAAGGTGAAGGGGAAGTGGCTAATTTGAAGATAGATTCAAAAAAATTAGGCAATCGGTATACCCCAAATCGCCTAATCATTTCAAGCTTGGCTCTCCCTTTTAGTACAAGAGAGGCTTCATCATGCCAGTTTTACTTCTCGTTTATTCTTTTTCTTCTTCCATTCGTTGTTTTCTTGTTAATCGTCCTTCTCGTCTTGCGGCCTCTCTTAATAAAAATTCAATATGACCGTTGACACTTCGAAATTCATCTTGGGCCCATTGTTCGATGATTGCATACAATGCGGGATCGATTCGAAGTGGGAAGTTCTTCTTTTTTGCCATATACATTCACAACCATTTAATATAAACTTCCGGTATTCATTACCGGTTGTGTTCCTCGATCAGAAATAATGGCAATCATTAAATTATTTACCATTTGTGCTTTTCTCTCTTCATCTAACTCTAATAGGGCTTCTTTGTCAAGCTGTTCCACGGCCATTTTTGCCATGGAAACCGCTCCTTCCACAATGATTTGGCGAGCTGAAAGAATAGCAGCCGCTTGTTGTCTTTGTAACATCGCACTGGCAATTTCAGTGGAATAGGCGAGATGAGTTAGACGAGCTTCCATTACTTCAACTCCTGCTACTTTTAGACGATCCTGTAATTCCTCAGCTAGTTCTTTTGAAACTACATCGGCATTTCCTCGCAAAGTTAAATGATTATCTCCGAACGTGTCATAGGGATATCTTGTCGCAACGGCACGAATCGCGGTCTCGCTTTGAATTTCAACAAACCCTTCATATTGGTCAACGTCGAAGATTGCTTTCGCAGAATCAACGACTTTAAACACAATTACCGCTGCAATTTCAATCGGATTTCCTTCCACATCATTGACTTTCAGTTTCTTACTATTAAAATTTCGTACCCGTAAAGAAACAGTGCGGCGAAATGTGAGGGGAATGGTCAAAAATAAACCACTTTCTCGAATGCTTCCTAAATAACGCCCGAAGAAAATTAACACCTGTGACTGGTTTGGTTGAATGACGGTAATTCCGGTTGCGAGTACAATGCCGATCACAGCAAGGAGAATGCCCATGATTATCCCTTGAAAAAAGAGGTAAGCTCCGATAAGAAGGAGGGCCACAACCAATAAGATACCTAGAAATCCATTCATATACCAAGCTTTTCTTTCATTCATTCTAATATCCCCCTAATATTTATTTTATATTATTATGATATCACTTTTGCTAATAAGTGTAAATATATTTTTGCAAAGCAAGGGGATATAGGATGGGAGCATGGTGCAAATATGGTTGAAAAATGAACATAAAAATCAGGAAATAATCAAATCTTCGCCGAACGAGTGCAAATCCCCCGAGATTAAGCGCAAATCTCCGCGGGAAATAATCAAATGCGCCTGGGAAATGTTCAAACGTTCGATTTGAATTTTAAATAGAATGGGGAGACCGGCATGGTGCAAATATGGTTGGGAAATGAACATAAAAATCAGGAAATAATCAAATCCTGCAAGAACAGGTGCAAATCCCCCGAGATCAAGCGCAAATCTTCGCGGGAAATAATCAAATATGCCTAGGAAATGTTCAAATCGTCCGCTTTTCAACCACAAAAAAGAAACGTCATTATAACGTTTCCATAAAAATTCATCTAGGATTCCTTCGAATCTTGATTTCGTTACATATTGACTCGTTAGATGGGTTCTTATCGATAAAAATTTCTAACCAATCCTGTTCGTATTTCGCTGTAATGAGATGATTCGATAAATCGAAAGGAAATTGAACGGATCTTGCTCGCTCCTGATCAGATCCAGGATCCATCTTAATATATAAACGGTCTTTCTCACATTTTATCCATATTTCCTTGATGTGGAAGGTTTCTGTACAAACTTCCACGATGATGTCATTCGTAGTCTCAAATAAATCAAGACGGAACTGTGTTTCATCGAGAAGCGTTGAAATAGGGTCAAGAAACATCTTTTTCATCCACAATTCCCAATCATTCGGACAAAATTGATGATGATTCATAAGGAAACCCCTTCTTTTCGTTTTCAACATCATATTCGCTTGCGGTGATTTCGTGCTCTTATTGTTTGTTTTTGTATGCAGGCAAAGGATAAAATAGTATGATCGTATACAAAATACTTGATTACATTAGAAAAAGAGGGAGAAATGTGAAGGAGTTTGTTAGGCATATACCTCCGATACATGAGATACAACATCATCAGGAGTGGAGGCAATTAAAGCGAGAATTTCGGGTGGAGGATGGAATTTTAACGAATACTATTCGAACGAGTCTTCAAGAAATACGCACTCAACTTTTAAATGAAAGTTGGACAGGTCCAATGCCGGGTACGTCGGATTTTGAGGGTGTTTTGTTCCAGTATATCCGGAAGGTGTTAACGGTAAAATTTTCTTACACACTTCGAAGGGTTCTTAATGCAACAGGAACGGTCTTACATACAAATTTAGGGAGAGCTCGTTTAAGTGAGGAGTCGATTTCCCATGTAGTCGCCACTGCTAAAAATTATAACAATCTTGAGTATCAAATTTCAGAGGGAAGAAGAGGATCGCGACATGATCATATTTCTACACTACTCTGTGAAATCACAGGGGCAGAAGCAGCGATGGTCGTCAATAATAATGCAGCAGCCGTATATCTCATTTTAACGGCCTTAGCCAAAAATAAAGAAGTGGTCGTGTCAAGAGGACAATTAGTAGAAATTGGAGGATCTTTCAGGGTTTCTTCAATCATGGAAGAAAGTGGAGCAAAATTAGTGGAAGTGGGGACAACCAATAAAACACATCTTCGCGATTTTGAACAGGCCATCACTGAAGAATGTGCGATGGTTATGAAGGTGCATACAAGTAATTTTGTCATCAAAGGCTTTACAGCAAAGGTAGATTCAAATCAATTGGCCAAGCTTTGTAAAAAGAAACAGGTACTATTTTACGAAGATTTAGGCAGTGGTTTGCTCTATGATTTACAATCACATGGAATCGGTAAGGAGCCAACCGTGATGGAAGTGCTTCAAACTGGGGTTGATGTTGTTTCATTCAGTGGTGACAAGCTTTTAGGTGGACCACAGGCAGGGATTATTATTGGGAAAAAAACCATCATTGACAGGCTGAAACATCACCAACTAGCTCGTGTTGTTCGGGTGGATAAAATGACATTAGCTGCATTAGAAGGAACTCTTATGCATTATGTCAAAGGCGAAATAAAGAAAATCCCTACTTTTAGAAGTTTGTTCATGAAACCAACCGAGTTATATGAAAGAAGTAGTCAATTTTTACAAAGATTAGCAGAAGAAAATATAACGGGAAGAGTCAAGGAAGAAATAAGTCAAGTAGGGGGAGGAACGATGCCGGATGTAGAAATCCCTACTTTTGTCCTTGCCCTTCAACATCCTCAAATATCCGCACAAGAATGGGAGAAAAACCTGAGAATGGGAGATCCAGCAGTGATCGTTCGAATTCAACGTGAAGAAGTGATCCTTGATTTACGCACGATTGAGGAAGGGGAAGAAGAGGAATTATTATTTAGATGTTTAGTCGAGACGGTTTGATTTAATTTAAAAACCTGTCCCTAATGACTGTTTCATAAGGGACAGGTTTTGATAGACTGTTTGTATTTTCGACTTTACATATCATGTCCTTGATTATTTTTTTGGCGAGTATGATTGCGATTTTTCACTTTATGAGACCCGCTTAATGGTTCTGGTTGACCTGATTGATTCCCTTTTGGAGCGTTTTTTCGCATATCTTTGCCGTCGTTTTTGTTTGTCATATTCGTTATCCCTCCTTAAATATAGATTGTGCGGATTATTTTTACCTATACATGTATTTTTCTTATGCACTTGGGCAATCTAATGTTGCAACATGACGAAGGAGCTGACAATTTTATGCCATATCATAAAAATAAACAACAAGCTTTTCAAGCAGCCCAACAAGGGTTTGTTGAAGCTCAAAATGCCTATAATGATATTGTGATCGATAGTGCTGACTACGGTTCACAACTTTCTCATCTCAAAAATGAAGTGAACGAAGCCTATCAGCAAATTGAAAATGCCTTGGAAGTCGCTTCCGAGCATCAACGTGAACAGCTTGAAAAGTTTCGAAATGATTTAGGGACGATCGTGCAAGAAGTAAATAACCAATAATGTGAAACTTCATTAAGTGAGGTTTTAATTTCCGAATAATAGAAAATAGAGCTTGAATTCCAAGCTCTATTTTCTATTTCCATGAGTTCATTGTTTCTTCTTCCGTTTTTTATTATTTTGCTTTTGCATTTCACTTAATGGTTCATTGGCGAATTCTTCATTATAGCCTGCACCCATTCCTTGGGCTTTAGCTGCGTTCATGGTATTGGAATTCACGTGGTTCGCTTTTCTCTTTCCCATGATGTTCACCTCCTCTTCTTATTGTTTCACCATTTGAAAAAAATATGAAAATCACTTTCGTTAACGTAATTTGTTGTATCGTTTTATCGTGTTTTCAAATACTATGGACGAAAGGATGTGTTCAAATGGGAAAATGGAATGAAGAAGCAGCCCCGAACAATCAAATGCATTCATCTGTTATTCGTTCTTCTAAGTTGATAGAAGATAAGAAAGAGGAAAAAAGGGGTTTTCAAGAAGCATTATCTGATGGTGGGGAACGAAATGAAATCATTGAACAACAAATAAAGTAATAAAAATTTTTTGATGGAATCTATTTTTTCAGTAGATCGTTTAAAAGATATATGATATGTTAATGGAAATGAGGGAAATTCGTCAAAAACTCCCATATATCAACGGTTTTTCGTGAGAATTTACAACGCTGTAATGAAAAAAATGAAGGATAGCAACCATCTGATCGCTTGAATTTTTTTTCATAAGTAAATCTTATGATAAACAATAACATTCTTGTTATTTACTTATGTATGTGCTTATATTAATATGTAAATGTATGAAAAGTAAGAATCAGCCAAGTTTCTTGCTTTTTGACATCATTCTACATAATTTATTAATTAAAGAGGGGGAATCGGGATGACAAAGAACGATGTGTTTAACGCCCGTGCTCATTTTGATTTAAATGGCAAACGTTATAACTATTACCGGTTATCAGCACTTCAAGAAGCTGGTGTGGCAGATATTTCCCGCTTGCCATATTCCATTAAAGTGTTACTTGAATCTGTTCTTCGCCAATATGACGGTCGTGTCATTACGAAAGAACATGTTGAAAATTTAGCTAAATGGGGTTCTGATGCAGTAAAAGACGCAGAAGTACCATTCAAGCCTTCACGTGTTATTTTACAAGACTTTACAGGGGTTCCTGCAGTTGTAGATTTAGCGTCATTACGTAAAGCAATGGCAGATATGGGTGGAAGTGCAGACATGATCAACCCTGAAATTCCAGTTGATCTAGTTATTGACCACTCTGTACAAGTTGACCAATACGGTTCACAAGAAGCTTTACAAAGAAATATGGATTTAGAATTTGAACGTAATGCTGAGCGTTATAAATTTTTAAGCTGGGCTACTAAAGCATTCGATAACTATCGTGCTGTTCCTCCAGCAACAGGTATCGTTCACCAAGTAAACTTGGAATACCTAGCAAGTGTTGTTCATGCAGTTGAATCTGAAAATGGTGAACTTGAAACATATCCAGATACATTAGTTGGTACAGACTCTCATACAACGATGATCAACGGAATCGGTGTTCTTGGATGGGGTGTTGGTGGTATCGAAGCTGAAGCAGGAATGCTTGGTCAACCTTCATATTTCCCAATTCCAGAAGTAATCGGGGTAAAATTAACTGGAGAGCTTCCAAATGGAGCAACTGCAACAGACTTAGCTCTTAAAGTCACTCAAGTGTTACGTCAAAGAGGCGTTGTAGGTAAATTTGTTGAGTACTTCGGAGCAGGAGTATCTAGCCTTCCATTAGCAGACCGTGCAACAATTGCTAACATGGCACCTGAATATGGAGCAACTTGTGGATTCTTCCCAGTTGACGCTGAATCTCTTGGATACCTACGTTTAACTGGTCGTGACGAAGAACACGTTCAAGTTGTAGAACAATATTTAAAAGAAAATAACATGTTCTTTACTCCTGACAATGAAGATCCTGTTTATACAGATGTAGTAGAAATTAATCTTGCTGAAATTGAACCAAACCTTTCTGGTCCAAAACGTCCACAAGATTTAATTCCACTTTCAAAAATGCAACAATCCTTTGTAGATGCAATCAATGCACCTCAAGGAAACCAAGGTTTCGGATTATCATCTGATGAGTTAAACAAAACAGCTACAGTGAAATTCGAAAACGGAGAAGAAGTGGAAATGAAAACAGGTGCTGTTGGAATTGCAGCGATCACTTCCTGTACAAACACTTCTAACCCATATGTACTAGTGGGTGCTGGTTTAGTTGCGAAAAAAGCTGTTGAATTAGGAATGGAAGTACCGAAATATGTTAAAACATCTCTAGCACCTGGTTCAAAGGTTGTTACAGGTTACTTACAAAATTCCGGACTTCAAACTTACCTAGACCAAATTGGATTTAATACTGTCGGATATGGTTGTACAACATGTATCGGTAACTCTGGTCCATTGAAACCAGAAATTGAAAAAGCCATTTCTGAATCCGATCTATTAGTTACTTCTGTTCTTTCTGGTAACCGTAACTTTGAAGGTCGTATCCATCCACTAGTAAAAGGAAACTACTTAGCTTCACCACCATTAGTAGTTGCTTATGCATTAGCTGGAACTGTGAATATTGATCTTCAAAATGACCCGATCGGTAAAGGAAAAGATGGTCAAGATGTATTCTTCAAAGACATTTGGCCAACAACTGAAGAAATTAACGAAGTAGTAAAACGTACAGTAACACCAGAATTATTCCGTAAAGAATATGAGCGCGTATTTGAAGATAACGCTCGTTGGAATGAAATCAAAACAAACAATGACCCACTTTACACTTGGGATGAGGACTCTACTTATATTGCAAATCCTCCATTCTTTGAAGGATTATCAGCAGAACTTAGAGAAATCAAATCACTTACTGGCTTACGTGTCGTTGGTAAATTTGGTGATTCTGTTACAACTGACCATATTTCACCAGCAGGAGCGATTGGTAAAGATACTCCAGCAGGTAAATATTTACGTGCAAAAGGTGTTGAAATCCGTGACTTCAACTCTTACGGATCTCGTCGTGGTAACCACGAAGTTATGATGCGTGGAACATTTGCAAACATCCGTATTCGTAATCAAATCGCACCAGGAACAGAAGGTGGATACACAACTTACTGGCCAACTGGTGAAGTAATGGCTATTTACGATGCATGTATGAAATATCAACAAGATGGTACAGGTTTAGCTGTTCTTGCAGGAAAAGATTACGGAATGGGATCATCTCGTGACTGGGCTGCAAAAGGAACAAACCTTCTTGGAATTAAAACAGTCATCGCTGAAAGTTATGAACGTATTCACCGTTCTAACCTTGTCATGATGGGTGTATTACCACTTCAATTCAAACAAGGTGAAAACGCTGAAACTTTAGGCTTAAGCGGTAAAGAAACGATCGAAGTTCAAATTGACGAAAACGTAAAACCACGTGATATCGTGAAAGTTACAGCTACTGACGAAAATGGTAAGAAGACAGAATTTGAAGCACTTGTACGCTTTGATTCAGATGTTGAAGTTGACTACTATCGTCATGGTGGTATTTTACAAATGGTATTACGCAGAAAATTTAAGCAAGTTAACGCTTAATGAATCATTTTTTCAAAAACCCGACGATATGTCCTCGATGAACATTCGTCGGGTTTTCTATATCATCATCTATTGAAAAACTTCGCATTTGAAGGGCCCCACCTTAACGGGCAGTAAAACCTCCACCTCAAAACGATTTGGAAATAAAGAAGATAGGTGAAGGATCACTGCCCCTATAGATCCGATAAGTTCAACTAACGGTCAGTGGGGGATGAAGAAAACCCCACTGAATGTTAGTTGAACTTTATATAGAAGTGTTACTGTAGTTTGGATATTTTTTATACGAAGGAGATAGGTTCACGCGTATGTATATTTTAAAAACAAAGGAAACCGATCATAGTGTCATTGAGTATATTGAACAAGTTGAAAATCCGAAAAAACGTGAAGATGCTTATCAATTATTAGACATTTTTACGGAAACAACTGGATATGAAGCGAAAATGTGGGGACCCAGTATCATTGGATTTGGCTCTTATCATTATAAATATCCATCAGGCCATGAAGGGGATGCACCTTTAGTAGGTTTTTCACCTCGAAAAGCAAAAATTAGTTTATACTTTGCTACCGGGGATACAAAGCGAGAGCCATTACTAAAGGATTTTGGGAAACATACGACAGGAAAAGCATGTGTCTATATTAATAAAGTAGCCGATATTAACGTTGAAATACTGAAAGAATTGATCATCCAGTCCGTCCAGTTTTTACAGGAAGTGTATCCCGATAAGACGACCAAATGAAATCAGACAAGAAATATTATTTCATTTCACAAAATACACGAAAATATTAGAAAATTCAGTGTAAAATACCTCTCATTTGTGCATACTAAACTCAAAGTAAACAATGGGAGGTATTTTTTTATGAAAATGAAGAAAAAATCTTTTCATGAATTAGTAAAAGAAAATAAACAAGCATTATTGCGGGATCAACAGGCAATGGATGCGTTAGAAGAGCGCTTAGAGGCAAGATTAGAAAGACGGAGAATGGAAAAAGCCGAATAATTTTTTTCTCATAAATCCCCCTCAAAATGGAGAAACTTCTTATGAAGGGGTGATTTGAATGAGTAATCCGAAAAGAGATGCTAGAAAATTTAATCCCAATCATATTGGTACACAACCCCGTGCGGCAGGCGGGAATAAAGGAAAACAAATGCAAGATAAATCTGGTAAACATGCACAAGTGATGCAAACAAAAGGGGAATAGCTCCTTTAAAATCATCGATGAAAAACTTCAATGGAGGGATGGATGATGAACTACGAAAGCAAACCAAAACCGGATGATCGTAGCGATAATGCAGAAAAATTGCAAGAAATGATTCATAACACGATTGGAAACATGGAGGCGGCAGAAGAGTCGATGGCCCTAACGGACTCGGACGAACAAAAAGCTAAAATCGAAGCAAAAAATGAGCGTCGTCGCGAAAGTATTGAAGCATTTCGTAATGAAATCAAAGATGAAGCTCCACATCGAAAACAATAATAGAGGGATGGCTGTCTCACCAAAGGGGCAGCCATTACCTTTTTTTAGCATGGTTGTACAAGGTTTCTTCTATTTTATGATAAGATAAAAGTATATATACAATTTGAGGTGAGGAGATATGGTAGTATCCGAAAAGGAAATCCAGGTGCGCTATGCTGAAACCGACCAGATGGGGGTGGTTTATCATGCTAATTACATCATTTGGATGGAATTGGGTCGCACACAATTGATTGAAGATTTAGGATATCGATATGCCGATATGGAGAAAGATGGGTTTATTTCTCCCGTTATTGAAGTACAAGTTCGCTATAAATCACCAGTCAGATATGGGGAAAAAGCGGTGATCAAAACTTGGATTGAAGAATATGACGGGTTACGTGTTACATATGGGTATGAAGTATTAACCGAAAAAGGGGATGTCGCGATACAGAGTACGTCCCAACATGTTTGTGCGAAAAAAGATTCATTTCGTCCTGTCGCTATGCGGAAATATTTCCCCGATTGGCATGAAGCCTATTTAAAGGCGATGGAGTAGTAGAAAATGGCTTTTGGAATAAAACGTATAGAGTTACAACAGTGGAAACAGAAAATTGACAATGGACATATTGCATTTTTAACTCATTTTTGGCAAGATCCACGTTTCCCACATGTTCGATCTGTCACAAAAGTGGGATGTCAAGATTTAGTGAAGCTTGCAAGCTGGGGAAAAAACTACGGATTAAAAGAAGAATGGATCCATGTCCGTCAAGACGGTTATTCCCATTACGATTTACTAGGTCCAACGCAAGAAAAAATTTTAAAAGAAATGGGGTTAACCACCCATTTAAGTAAATTCTGCGGCCAGATCCAACAATCAGGGGGGGAATGAATTCTCCCCTGATTGAATTGGTTGTTAATTTTTTAAATAATGAAATTCTAATTCATCTAATTTGTCACAATATTGGACATGTAAATCATGTTCATCGAAAAACCATAAATCATTTTCTTCAATAAAAAAAGTAATTCCTTCATATTCAAGTTTTGTCCCGATTTCGAATGGTTCTTCCTTATTTACTCCTAATGAGAATGCTTCGTGTAAAGGGCTTGCCCCCCCATATCTTGCATAAAAACGGATAAAATCTCCCTTTTTTGCTTCCATTTCATTTTTAAACCATTGAAAAGCACGATCGGACAGGATGATGTTCATGATGGGACACCTCACTTATTCTCTATGATTATTTCTACTCATAGTTTACCATAATGATTAGAAATGAAAAAATATAAGCGAAAGGAGAGAGTCAAGTGTTTCGTTTAAGTGATTCAGCTTATGAAATGTTAGCGTATATCGTTCATCAAGAAAAAATAACAGAAGATGAACAATTATATATTCGTTTGTCCATGGGGGCCGGTTGAAGTGGCGCTAAATTAGCGCTGTCTCTGGAAGAGAAGCCATTTACAAAAAGATGAAATCATAAAATGGAAGGAATTATCTATTCTTATTCATGAACAAGACCGACCTCATTTTGAACAAATGACTTTAGATATTACGACAGACCGATCAGGTTATAAAACGATTCATCTCATAAAGAATAAATAATAATTAGCTCCTTCTTCAGCATTTTTTCGTTGGAAAGGGGCTTTTTACATATAAGAGTAAAATTTTTTGCAGGATAAAAGAATGATAAAAAATCGCATTTTATCTTGAATATATAGACAAAAGGTACTAAAACGATCATAATGAAAAAGGGGTGAACCATATGGACAATGCTGTCATTATAAAGGGACAAACGATAGAGGAAGCGATAGAGAAAGCCTTAACACAATTACATGCGAGTCGAGATCAGGTGGAAATAGAAGTATTACGAAAAAATAGCTCGACTTTGTTTGGTCTACATCAAAAGAAAGCCATTGTTCAAGTTACAAAAAAGGGAAAAACCATGGATCAAGAGCATTCTTCATACATCAAAACAGATCGTGAGACGAACAATGAAAATATCCTTGAAGAATCAAATCAACCTCTTGGTAAAGCATGGATAAAAAATGGAAAGATTTACTTTTCTTGTGATGAGAATCATTCCCCCTCCATTATTCCAAATGAAAAGCTGACCATTTTTGTCAATGGTCAAAAAATAACAGAAAAGACAGAGATCACTAGTCAAGACCGGATTGAAATCCAGTTAACCGAAAACAAGATGGCGAGTGAGTTTCATATTCAACTGGTTGAAAACAATATGAAAGTGCTTTTAAAGGTGAAACCGGGTAAAAAGATTATCTATTTACCAAAGGATTCAGAGGCTCGTTCGCCATTAACCATAGATGTTGAAGAAAAACTACTCTCACTGAATGATTTAACCGTATCAATGATTTTGAACGAATTGAATAAACAAAATATTGTGGAGGGAATCGATGAGAACGCGATTTTACAAGCGATCAAACAAGGAGAGGAGGGTGAATGGGTCATTGCAACTGGAACACCTGTCCAACAAGGAACAGATGGGAAGATCGATTTTCTAGTATCCTATGAAACAACGAATATATCACCGAGAATGACTGAAAAAGGTTCAGTTGATTTTCGAGAAGTGAAAAGGATTCCACATGTTGAAGAACGCCAATGGATTGCGACGATTCAACCATCTGTAGCTGGAAGTCCAGGGAAAAATGTCAAAGGGGAGATTTTGAAGCCCAAACCTGTTCATGAGTTTTCAATTCTTCCAGGGAAAGGGATAACTGTAAAAGGGGATCGTGTGTATTCTACTGTAAACGGAAAACCTCATATAGATCGTAGGGGAAATATTGTAAAAATCGAAGTGAATGATGAATTTTTCCATCAAGGGAATGTCGACCTATCCAGTGGAAATATACGATTCCAAGGAAATTTGAATATTGCAGGCAATATCGAAGAATCGATGGAAGTAGAAGCGAAAGGAGAAATTTTGGTTCATGGCACTGTTTCCAATGCAATTGCCTCAGCGGGAAAATCGTTCACTATTGTTAAAAACGTTTTTTCTTCTGATATTTCTGCTGGAGCTTCGAATGCAATCGTGGCGGATTTTACTGATCAATTAAATGAAATTAGGAATGATTTGAAGGAAATTCTACAATCTGTAAAAGCGATCTTGAAGCAAATGACAACTGAGCAACGTAAGAAACTTCGTGATCCTCAATTAATCAATGTTCTCATCGAAAAGAAATATCCAACTTTTCCTTTGCGTGTAAAGCTCTTTGTACAAAAGATTACTAAAAAACAATCTCATTTATCAGAAGAATGGATAGGACTAGGGAATCACCTATATCGTATAGTCATGAATTCCATTCATCAACCAGATGTCCGGGTATATGAACAGCTCTTAAAAGAGATCGATCAAATGTATGAATTCTATGCAGTTCAAAGGGATGAAGCGACAGTTTTAACCGTTCCTTATGCAATCAATAGCCAATTATATAGTAGTGGAGATGTACAAGTAACAGGGCAAGGGTTATATAATTCGGTCGTGAAAGCAAAAGGCAAAGTAAAAGTTGCAGGCTTTATTAAGGGCGGTGAAGTAACGGCGGGAAAATTGGTAGAAGCTGAGGAAGCCGGGTCAGAATTTGGCGTCCATACAGAGATTAAAGTAGATGAAGATGGAATGATCTCCATGAAAACAGTTTATGCCGATACGATGATTCAAATAGGAAAACGTCGCCACCACTTTGATCGTACATGCCATTATGTAAAAGCAAGGATTTCGGATGAAGGTGACATCATTTTTTAAGCGGAGATGTTTTCGAGTGATAGAAGTTGGGATGTAAGAGCAACCGGCTAAGGCCGATTACCGTCTTACATCCATTTTATTTTTGGTTCTGTTTTGTTTATGATTCGTTTAATATTGGCTCGATGTCGGTAAATAACGAAAAAAGCAAGTAAACTAATTGCGATGACCAATGGTTTGTCTCCATAAAAGAAGGAATAAATCACACCGACAATGGCAGCGATTATGGAGGATAGGGAAACCATTTTAGATAAATATAAGCTTAAGAAAAAGCAAGAAATGAGGACCAGAAATAAAATAGGATTGTAGGCTAAAAGCACTCCTCCAGAAGTTGCCACCGCTTTCCCACCGCGAAATCCGGCAAATACTGGATACATATGCCCGATGACGGCAAGTAAACCGGCAAGTAATGGGTGAAAATCAGATCCAAACCAAAAAGGGAGTGCCGTTGCCACCGTTCCTTTTAAAATATCGGCAATCGTGACGACTAAGCCTGCCTTCACTCCAAGAGTTCGAAAGGAATTAGTCCCACCTAAATTCCCACTCCCATGTTCGCGAATATCGATCTTGTAAAATACTTTTCCGACAATCAATCCTGATGGAATCGAACCTAATATGTACGCCAAAAATCCAATTATTGCATATACCATTGACATTGCCCCTTTATTCAGACTATAGCTTTTCATTCTTTTGAACGGAATATACCTGTTTACACAAAAAAGAAAGATGCTCGAAAGTTTTAAATGTAGAAGGAGATTTTCCCACTAACAATGAAAGTTTTACCTTATTTTATCACGAGAGAGTGATAAATGGTGAAAATTTTCGATAATAAAACCGTTTTCAACAAAGCATGGGGTTAATTGCTATAGATGAACTGTTTTTTTTCAAAGGATTGTTAGAGAATAGGATGAAGAGAAAATCCAAATAGTTGCTAGTTTGTTCGATTTATCTTAATCTATGTAATGAAACTTTCTAATAGATAACCTATTTTTTACATTTTGGAACAGGTGAAGAGCATGAAGAATTTATTATCGGCCATTCAATGGATGGCCTTTATGATGGCAAGTTCCATCGTCGCTCCCATTGCCATTGCAGGTATTTTTCATTTAAATGCCACGGATACGGCTGATTTCGTTCAAAGAACTATTTTTATCCTTGGTCTATCAGGTATTTTACAAGGAATCATTGGACACCGTTTACCTGTTAGTGAAGGTCCAGCTGGTTTATGGTGGGGAGTGTTTGCGATTTATGCAGGTTTTGTCGGCACCATCTATACATCTGAAACCGAGTCACTCCAAGCTTTACAAGGTGGGTTGCTAATGAGCGGTGTGATTTTTATCCTTTTGGCAGCATTTGGAGTGATTGAAAAATTATCCAAACTATTCACACCAACGATTACATTTATTTATTTAATGCTATTGATTTTGCAATTGAGCGGTTCATTTATGAAAGGCATGATGGGGCTACCCAATGAAGGGGGAATGATTCAGCTCCCAGTCATGATCAGTAGTATGATCACGTTGATCGTGGCCTTTTATTTCGGTAGTCATAAAATTGCGTTTGTACGCCAGTATTCAGTGATCATTTCCATTACAGTCGGTTGGGGATTATTTGCACTGTTAGGACTAGCTCCACATATTCCTGATACGAATGGAAAATGGATCCATCTCCCTCAATTATTTGTGTTTGGTGCTCCTATTTTTGATAGTGGGACGATGGTGACCGCCGCGTTTACGACCTTGCTTTTAATTGCCAATATGATAGCTTCCATTCGAGTGATGGAAGAAACATTAGCCAAGTGGGTGAAAGTGGAACCGAAACGGCGATACCGTGCATCTGGACTTACGGCAGGAATAAACCAAATGTTGGCAGGGGCTTTTTCAGCGGTAGGTTCTGTGCCGATTTCTGGTTCAGCGGGCTTCGTTATGCAAACAAAAGTCTTTTCGGTCAGGCCTTTTCTTGTAGGTTCAGGATTTGTTGTGATCGTCAGTTTAATTCCACCCGTGATGAATACATTATCGGCTATTCCAGCGCCTGTTGGATATGCGGTGACCTTTGTGATCTTTTCGAAAATGGTTGGACTCGCTTTTTCCGAATTAGATAAAGAAGAAGACATTAAGAGATCGCGGACCGTCGCAGGGGTTGCCTTTCTTAGCGGAGTGGGTGCGATGTTCTTACCTTCCTCCGCTTTTCAGGATCTGCCTGTCATCGTCACTTCTGTTTTGAATAATGGGCTTATTTTCGGTACGATTGTGGCCATTATCGTCGAGCAATGGCTGATCTATTTTTATAACCCAAAGAAAGACGGCATGAATCGGGCAAAAGAGCGGAAAGAAGCATGATTTTCTTTTCCTTAGGCAGGATAATAGGATAAGGAACGAGAATAAATGGTAATAGTACTATTTACTTAGGAGGCATATGTATGATTGAAAATCCTTCAAGAGAGGAACTTGGAAAAATCCTAAAAAAAGCCAAACGAATTGCAGTAGTGGGGTTAAGTAATAATCCAGAACGCACTTCTTATCAGATATCAGCGGCCATGCAAAAAGCTGGTTTTGAGATCATTCCTGTTAATCCGACTGTTAAGGAAGTACTAGGAGTCCAAGCGGTCGCTTCCTTGAAAGAAATTACAGAACCCATTGACATCGTGAATATTTTTAGACGATCAGAATTCTTGCCTGAAATCGCAAGAGAATTTGCTGAGATTGATTGCCCTGTTTTTTGGGCACAACAGGGTGTGGCGAATGAAGAAGCTTATCAATATTTAAATGAAAAAGGGTACACCGTCGTGATGGATCGGTGTATAAAAGTGGAACATGCCTTGACAAAATAAACAAGGAAGATAACAAGCGGATTTTCTTTCGCTTGTTTTTTTCTGAATTGGAACCCTTTTGCTTTTTTTTCGTATGATTGAATAGAATAGGCGAAATAGCCTTTATCGTGTAAAATCAATATGGATATTTTTTCAGGTAAGAATGAAGAATATCACGATCGAATCATGACAAAACATAAAGAAAGTGTTATGCTTGGTCTTAAGGAACATTTGTTCGTTTTTGGATCTCTACTTGTTGGGGATCTGTTTTGAAAGGGGAATGCTTGTGGCGAATAATAAAAAAATAACAGAATACAATGATGATGCGATCCAAGTATTAGAGGGTCTAGAAGCGGTAAGAAAACGACCCGGAATGTATATTGGTTCAACCGATACGAAAGGTCTTCATCATCTTGTATATGAAATTGTAGATAATGCTGTCGATGAGGCACTCTCAGGATATGGAAATGTCATTAAGGTTAGGATTCATAAAGATAATTCCATTAGTGTGGAAGATGAAGGCCGGGGAATGCCAACGGGAATGCATAAGTTAGGAAAACCGACACCTGAAATTATATTGACAATCCTTCATGCTGGCGGAAAATTTGGGCAAGGAGGGTATAAAACAAGTGGTGGTTTACACGGTGTAGGTGCTTCTGTAGTGAATGCTTTGTCCGAATGGCTGATTGTGACGATTAGCCGGGACGGTTACATATATGAACAGCGTTTCCACCATGGTGGGAAACCAGAAACGACGCTTGAAAAGATTGGAAAGACGAAGAAAACTGGAACGAAAATTCATTTTAAACCGGATGAAAGCCTATTTAGTACGACAAAGTATAATTATGATATTCTTTGTGAGCGGCTACGTGAATCTGCTTTTCTTCTAAAAGGTTTAAAAATCGAAATATATGATGAACGTCAAGATCAACAGGATGAATTCTGTTACGAAAATGGCATTCAAGCGTTTGTTGAATACTTAAATGAGGAAAAAGATTACCTACATCCAGTTGCCTTTATGGAAGGCGAAAACAATGGAATTGAAGTGGAATTTGCCTTTCAATTTAATGATGGATTCTCTGAGAACATATTATCATTCGTGAATAATGTGCGGACGAAAGACGGAGGAACTCATGAGGCCGGAGCGAAAAGTGCGATGACACGCGTCTTCAATGATTATGCTAGAAAGGTCAATTTACTAAAAGAGCGCGATAAAAACTTAGAAGGAACAGATGTTCGTGAAGGATTATCCGCGATTATATCGGTCCGAATTCCTGAAGAATTATTGCAATTTGAAGGTCAAACAAAAGGAAAATTAGGGACAAGTGAAGCGCGATCCGCAGTGGATGCGGTTGTCAGTGAACATTTGTCTTATTTCTTAGAAGAAAACCCCGATATCAGCTCCTTACTTATTAAGAAATCGATGAAAGCAGCTCAAGCACGCGATGCTGCCAGAAGAGCGCGGGAGGATGCTAGAAACGGGAAGAAACGAAAAAAATCTGAAACGATTCTTTCAGGCAAACTAACCCCTGCACAATCTCGAAATCCAAATAAAAATGAACTCTATTTAGTAGAGGGAGATTCGGCAGGTGGTTCAGCAAAACAAGGAAGAGATCGGCGCTTTCAAGCGATACTCCCACTGCGCGGTAAGGTGATCAATACCGAAAAGGCAAAACTTCAAGATATTTTTAAAAATGAAGAAATCAACACGATCATTCATGCGATTGGTGCGGGAGTAGGCCCAGAATTTAATATTGACGACATTAACTATGACAAAGTTGTCATTATGACCGATGCTGATACAGACGGAGCTCATATTCAAGTATTATTGCTCACCTTCTTCTACCGCTACATGAAACCATTAATCGAAGCAGGCAATGTCTATATTGCTCTTCCACCTTTGTATAAAGTGAGCAAAGGAACGGGCAAAAAAGAAGTAATAGAATATGCTTGGACAGATGAAGAACTCCAAGGTGCCATCAAAAAAATTGGAAAAGGGTATATCATCCAACGTTATAAAGGTCTTGGAGAAATGAACGCAGATCAACTATGGGAAACGACGATGAATCCGGAATCACGTACCCTTATCCGAGTTCGAATCGACGATGCCGCAAGAGCAGAACGTCGAGTGACAACACTTATGGGAGATAAAGTGGAACCCCGTAGAAAATGGATTGAAAATAATGTCGCTTTCGGTTTAGAAGAGGATGGAAGCATTTTAGATAATGAGCATGTGACGATCTTGGAAGGTGGGAAAGCAAAGGATGTCAACGAGTGAACGTTTTCAAGATATGCCTTTAGAAGAGGTATTAGGAGACCGTTTTGGACGGTATAGTAAATACATTATTCAAGAACGGGCTCTTCCAGATGCACGGGATGGGTTAAAACCAGTGCAAAGAAGAATATTATATGCCATGCATGTAGATGGAAACACTTTTGAAAAGGGATTCCGAAAATCAGCCAAAACCGTGGGAAATGTCATCGGGAACTATCATCCACACGGGGATACTTCGGTTTATGATGCCATGGTCCGAATGAGTCAAGAATGGAAATTAAGAAAATTATTAATTGAAATGCATGGGAATAACGGAAGCATTGATGGGGATCCACCTGCAGCGATGCGTTATACAGAGGCTCGTCTTTCGGCCATCGCATCCGAATTGCTTCGTGATATTGAAAAACAAACGGTTGGTTTTGTACCCAATTTTGATGATACAGCGAATGAACCAACCGTACTTCCAGCGAGATTTCCGAACCTTTTGGTCAACGGATCCACAGGAATTTCTGCGGGATATGCAACTGAAATCCCCCCCCATCATTTAGGAGAAGTTATCGATGGTGTCATGATGCGAATTGACCGTCCAAAATGTACGGTAGAAGAACTAATGACCGTTATTAAAGGCCCTGATTTTCCAACAGGAGGAATTATTCAAGGGATCGAGGGCATTAAGAAGGCCTATAAAACAGGAAAAGGCCGAATTATCGTTCGGGGAAAAGCGGAAATTGAAGATGTACGGGGAGGCCGTCAACAAATTGTCATTACCGAAATCCCATATGAAGTGAATAAAGCGAATTTGGTTAAAAAAATCGATGAATTTCGTGTAGACCGGAAAGTTGATGGCATTTCTGAAGTAAGGGATGAGACCGATCGTACGGGCTTAAGAATTGTCATTGAATTAAAAAAAGACATCGATGCAGAAAGTGTATTAAATTATCTTTATAAAAATTCTGATCTTCAAGTCGCTTATAACTTTAATATGGTGGCCATTCATAATCGTCGCCCAGAGCTTATGGGGCTGACGAGTTTACTTGATTCCTATATCCATCATCAAAAGGAAGTAGTGACTAATCGTTCCCGTTTTGAATTAAATAAAGCAAAAGAGCGTCAACATATTGTCGAAGGATTGATGAAAGCTTTATCGATTCTAGATGAAGTCATTGCGACGATTCGAGCTTCAAAAGATAAGCGGAATGCCAAAGACAATTTAAAGGTGGAATATGAGTTTACAGAAGAACAAGCCGAAGCGATCGTTTCGTTACAGCTTTATCGGCTTACGAATACGGATATTACGGCTTTGCGGAAAGAAGCGGAGGAACTGGCCAAACGAATCGAGGATTTAACCGCTATATTAGAAAGTGAACGGAAACTTCTAAATGTCGTAAAAAAAGAGTTAAGAGACATCAAGAAAAAATATGCAGATGATCGCCGGACGAAAATTGAGGAGAAGATTGAAGAAATTAAAATTAACTTAGAAGTGTTGATTCCAAGTGAAGACGTGATGGTTACGATCACAAAAGATGGCTATATCAAACGAACAAGCCTTCGCTCTTATACTGCATCCAATGGACAGGATTTAGCTATGAAGGAATCAGATCGAATTCTTGCGCAGTATGAATTGAATACAACCGATGTTTTATTATTATTTACGAATAAAGGGAGCTATTTGTATCTCCCTGTCCATGAACTTCCTGATATCCGTTGGAAGGATTTGGGGCAACATATTGCGAATATCATTTCGATTGATCGGGAAGAGCAAATTTTAACGGCGATACCAGTTAAGGATTTTGCTGAACCGAAATATATATTATTTATTACGAAAAATGGCATGACGAAACGATCAGAGCTCGCTCAATTTAAAGCTCAGCGTTACTCACGACCACTTGTCGCAATCAATTTAAAAGAAGAGGATGAAGTGATAGATATTCATTTAACGGATGGACTTCATGATCTCTTTTTGGCGACTCATTTTGGCTATGGGCTTTGGTTTTCTGAGGAAGAAGTGAATATTGTAGGACCCCGAGCAGCAGGTGTCAAAGGGATGAATTTAAAAGAAGGGGACAGAATTGTAAGCGGAAAGGTCTTTCCAAAGAATGAAACCCCATACCTCTTTTTAGCTACCCAACGTGGAGCGGTTAAAAAAATGAAGCTAGATGAATTTGAAAAAACTTCACGAGCAAAACGAGGACTTGTGATGTTGAGGGAATTAAAAAGTCATCCACACCGCATCATGAAAATTGAGTTGGTGAAAAATGGAGATCAACTAGCTGTTCAATCTGAAAAAGGGGAAATCGAGATAGTGGAGATCTCCCAATTACGTCCTAACGACCGCTACTCAAATGGTTCCTTTATCATAGATGAAAAAGAGAATGGAGAAGTCTCCGATGTATGGAAAGTAATGCCTCCTGTCGAATGACCTTTCGAGGCAACAAATGATTATATAAGAAAAACTTTAGTGCTTGTATAATATCGAGAAGTTTTTTTACATAAGGATGGTTCTAAAAAGGTACGTATGTCTTTACTTTTAGGACCATCCTTTTTGTTTTATTATATTAAAAAAATATTTATTCATCATATAATTTAAAAAGAACATGTTTACTAAATTAGATAAAGAAAGGTATAATAATTACTTGGTAAGTAATCTATTATATAAAGAGACATTTTTTATAATAAAATAAGTATTCATATTTATTAGAATATTATTCTTTATATATTAAAATCTGAAGATAGGAAATTAACTTTACAAGAGGGGGAATAACATGCAAGAAATATTAGATCTGGTGGATCAGACGGTAGTTCATGTGAATAATTATCTATATACGTATTTAATGATTGCTTTATTATTAATATTAGGTCTGTTCTTTTCTATTAAAACGAATTTTGTCCAGTTTCGTTATTTAGGGGAAATGTTCCGGGTTCTTTTTGATAAAGCGACCATTTCACCAGAAGGGAAAAAAGGAGTATCCTCATTCCAAGCATTTACGATTAGTACGGCTTCCCGTGTAGGGACAGGAAATTTGGCCGGAGTAGCAACGGCAATTGCTGTCGGCGGACCAGGTGCTGTTTTTTGGATGTGGCTAATTGCCTTTATTGGTGCGGCTTCCAGCTTTATCGAGAGTACATTAGCGCAAATTTATAAAGTGAAAGATCGTGACGGTTTCCGTGGTGGTCCAGCGTATTATATGGAAAAAGGATTGAACAAACGATGGATGGGGATTATCTTTGCCGTTACCATTACGATTACGTATGGGTTAATTTTTAACTCTGTACAATCCAACACCATTTCGGTGGCCCTAAGCAATAGTTTAGATATTAAAACATGGATGATTGGTCTCGTTCTAGCGATCTTAACGGCCGCGATTATTTTCGGTGGTCTAAAACGAATTGCCAATGTGACGCAAATTTTGGTCCCATTCATGGCGATTATTTATATTTTATTAGCTCTCTATATTTTAATCGTGAATATTCAAGAAATCCCTCATATGATCGCTCTAATAGTTAAAGGTGCATTTGGGATGGAGCAAGTAGTAGGGGGTGGTCTCGGAGCGGCCATCATGAATGGAATTAAGCGGGGCTTATTTTCCAATGAAGCTGGGATGGGATCAGCACCAAACGCAGCGGCAACTGCTTCTGTTTCTCACCCAGTAAAACAAGGATTAATCCAGACACTTGGGGTCTTTACGGATACAATTATCATTTGTTCAGCGACTGCTTTTATTATCCTTTTGTCCAATCAATATACAGGTGGATTAGAATCCATTGAATTAACCCAATCAGCTTTATCAGTGCATGTTGGGGATTGGGCAGGATTATTCGTCGGGATAGCGATTTTCTTATTTGCCTTTAGTTCTGTCATTGGAAACTATTATTATGGGGAAACAAATATTGAATTTATTAAGAACTCGAAAACGATGATGTTTATTTATCGACTTGCCGTGATTGGGATGGTCTATTTTGGTTCAGTCGCTAAAATTAGTCTTGTCTGGAATTTAGCGGATCTATTTATGGCAATGATGGCCTTCATTAACTTAATTGCTATCGCTATGTTATATAAAATTGCGATGGCCGCTTTAAAAGATTATCGAATTCAACGTAAAAAAGGAAAAGACCCGGTATTTTATGCCGATTCAATTGAAGGACTAGGGGAACTTGAAGGTTGGGAAAAGAAACCTGCAACGAATAAACAATCGTGAACTACCCGTCAATGAATTGACTGAGCTTCTCGCTTCATCGGGCGGTCTATCGACCTGCCCTCCACGAAGGTTCATTCCGAACCTTGCAATGGTTTCAAATGAGTGGGTCTTTCCCACATGACAGGCATTATTTTACGTGGTGACTGTTCTTTCTTCACCACAACCCCATATAATGCAGTTTTCAAAGAACACTCGTTCTTGTAAGTAGTATATCATGTTTTGTCTTGCCATCCCACAAGGGGATTTCGACAAAAGCGTACTCTCATCTCTACTCTAAAGAGGTAGAGGATTCCCGTCCGCAATCCTAAATCTATTTAGAAGCTAACGATTATGGGTTAGCCTCTTTTTGTTTTCCGATTTTCTCATATTTTTTCCTTTTAAGGGGAAAATATGAGAAGGAGGCGATAGTTGATGAAAAAGCGAATGATCATTCTATTTTTAGCAGGCCTGATCATTTTTTCTGTGAATCAAAAAATAGCAGTGAATGCCCATGAAAACAAAAACAATGTGGAGACGATCGCAACATATGAAGAAGATGTAACAGGCGATGGTCAAAAAGAGATCATCGAATTAAAAGGGAAGCGTTTTGAACCTGATTCTCATTTTTATAAACATGTGTGGGCCGAAATTGATGGGATTCCACCTAAAAAAGTCATCATAGAATATGAAGGAGGATTTGAACCTGAAATTCAATTTGTTGACTTAAATCATGATGGTGTCAAAGATTTATTTTATTCAAGTGCGACAGGTGGAAGCGGTGGTTTTTACAACTATGCCCTTCATACATTGAAAGATCAAAAACTTAAGGACATTGGGTTACCAGATTCTTTAGCGATTGAATCAAGTTTTGAACCGAATTTTAAAGGAAAGATCCAAATCCCCGGCATGGCATCTCCTATTATTGTCGATCTTCAAGATCGAAAGCAGGATTACTTAAGGCTAGGAATTTATTTGCCCAATGGAAAACTCAATGAACCAACTGAATTGATGGTTTTGCCAATCGCTCTTATGAAACCAGTAAAAATGAACGAGGGAAATGGATTAGAAGCCTATCAACAAGTGAGTGGAGCTTATCATGCGGATGGAATCGGTACTGTCATTTCTAAATGGAGTTACGAACAAGGGAAATGGCAATTAAAAGAGACAAAATGGGAGGAAAGTTAAAGAAATATTGAAAAAAATAGCGTATAAATCGAGGGGTACGAACGTATGTTCAATTCCCAATAGGGGCGAAAAGGAACAGAGTCTCCTTGCTATTATATAAAGGCTATTCTTTTCAACCTCATCATAAATATCATGATTAAGCGGAGAAGAGAAAGGACGAAAAGAAGTTTCCACCCCATGATTTAAAATAGGAAAAATCAAAATCTGCAAATTCCTATAAAAAAACTAGGAAAAGTACAGAAATACCATTGACTTTCATACACGAACTGCTTAAAATAGTAAACAATTCAACTACGAAATGAATAACACGCTGACTAGACAACTAGAGGCGGTTTTAACCAAAAGTGCGAACAGTACTTCCGGTTAAAGCGGCCTTTTTTCTATTGTTGTCTCATTTCGGGAATTTTCACGTAGAGAGAAGGGATCCATTTGAACAAACCATTAACTTATGAAACCTGGGATGAGTGGGAAGGAATAGAAGTGGATGAAACGACTGCTGATCGTGGCGCATTGGCTGTTCTCACATGGGCTTATGATCAGTATAAAGAGAAATTGGTTTATGCTTGTAGTTTTGGAATTGAAGGGATTGTGTTAATCGACTTCATTTCAAAGGTGAACCCAACAGCGACCATTGTTTTCTTAGATACGAACCTTCATTTTCAGGAAACCTATGATTTAATTGATAAGGTAAAAAAACGGTATCCGTCCTTGCAAATCCGAATGCAGCAGCCAGAGCTTTCTTTACAAGAGCAAGCTGCAACATTCGGCGATGAGCTTTGGAAAACCGATCCGAATAAATGCTGTGAAATGAGAAAGATCATCCCACTAAGAAAAGCACTTGAACCTGCAATAGCATGGATTTCCGGATTAAGAAGGGATCAATCTGAAACGAGAAGACATACTAATTATTTTAATCGGGATGATAAATTTCAAAAAATTAAAGTTTGTCCACTGATCCATTGGACTTGGAAAGATATATGGAGATATGTTCATAAACATGATCTTCCATATAATGAATTACATGACAAAGGCTATCCTAGTATTGGGTGTGCTCCATGTACATCCCCTGCTTTCAATTTAGATGATTTGCGATCCGGAAGATGGTCTGGAACACAAAAGATTGAATGCGGGCTACACGAAGGATAATTATTTTTTTAATCTAATTCATAGTAAAATGATATGAAAAGTATATTAAGGAGGAATTACCATGACAGCTATTCAGCCACATGGCGGTTATTTAGTCAATGCCTACCAACCAGACGTGAACACAGATCAAATTGAAAAGGAAATTGTATTAGATTTAACAGCTCTCAGTGATTTAGAACTCATTGGAACAGGTGCATACAGTCCGATTCAAGGATTTTTCAATCAGCAAGATTATGAACAAGTTGTCCATCATTTACGATTATCATCAGGAGCTGTGTGGAGTATCCCAATTACATTGCCTGTTTCTTCTGAAAAAGCAGAGGAACTTTCGATTGGGGATACGGCAAAGCTAACATATGAAGGGGTTACTTACGGAATTATTACAATTTCAGATATATATGAACCTGATAAAACAATTGAAGCATTGAATGTATATAAAACAGTTGAAACCGCCCATCCAGGAGTGAAAAAACTGTACGATCGCGGGGAGGTTTATATTGGGGGTCCTATCACATTAATCAAAAGAATCGAGCGAGATCAATTTAGTTCATTCTATTACGATCCAAGTGAAACAAGAAAAATCTTCGAAGAAAAAGGGTGGAAAACGATCGTTGGTTTCCAAACGAGAAACCCTGTTCATCGTGCCCATGAGTATATTCAAAAAACTGCTCTGGAGATTGTAGACGGATTACTTTTAAATCCACTTGTTGGTGAAACGAAAAAAGATGATATTCCAGCGGATATTCGGATGGAAAGTTATCAAGTGTTGCTGAAAAATTACTATCCACAAGATCGTGTTTTCCTAGCCGTTTTCCCTGCGGCCATGCGTTATGCGGGACCAAGAGAAGCCATCTTCCATGCGCTCGTTCGTAAAAATTATGGTTGCACCCATTTTATAGTTGGGAGAGACCATGCAGGTGTCGGCAATTATTACGGAACATATGATGCCCAACAGATTTTTTCTCAATTTACGAAAGATGAGATCGGCATCACTCTCCTATTCTTTGAACATAGTTTTTATTGCACAAAATGCGGAAACATAGCCTCAACGAAAACATGCCCACATGATATAGAGGATCGTGTCATCCTATCAGGGACAAAGGTAAGAGAAATGTTGAAAAATGGTGAACTTCCACCAAGTACATTTAGCCGAAAAGAGGTCGTGGAAGTACTGATTAACGGGTTAAGAAAGAAAGCGAAAATTCATTCATAACACGAGATGAACATAAAACGATGGGGATGTGAGACACCACACCCCCATTTGGATAAAGGAGAGAAATGAATTGGCCCAAAATATCGTATGGCATCAACAGTCCCTAACTAAAGCGGATCGCCGCGAAAAAAATCAGCAACATAGTGCTGTTTTATGGTTTACGGGGCTTTCGGGATCTGGAAAATCAACCATTGCAAATGCTGTTGCTGAGAGGCTATTTAAGGATGGATTTCAAACGTATGTACTAGATGGGGATAATATCCGCCACGGTTTAAATAAAGATTTAGGTTTTACAGAGGAAGATCGCAAAGAAAATATTCGTCGAATTGGCGAGGTCTCCAAATTATTTGTGGATAGTGGCCAGTTCGTCCTTACCGCCTTTATCTCCCCATTTCGAGAAGATCGAGAATCAGTACGTTCGCTTTTAAAAGAGGATGAGTTCGTTGAAGTGTTTGTCGATTGTCCGATTAACGAATGTGAGGCTAGGGATCCAAAAGGCTTATATAAAAAGGCAAGGACCGGAGAAATTCCTCATTTTACAGGAATTTCATCTCCATATGAAGCGCCAACACAACCTGAAATTGTGTTAGAAACCGCCCGTTTTTCAGTAGAAGAATGTGTCGATCGGCTCATTCATTATCTAAAGGAGAAAAACTGGATTTAAGGAGGAAGGCAAATGGCTTATGAAAAAATTTGGGCTAATGACCCAAAATTAAATAAAACCGAACTAAAAAAGCTTGAAAAAGATGGCTTGGAAGTCTTAAAGGACATTCCATACTATGCGGAAAATGGGTTTTCATCTATTCCGAAAGAAGAATGGGATTCCTTTAAGTGGGCGGGTTTATACTTGCAACGCCCGAAAAAGGATGGCTATTTCATGATGAGAGTGAAAGTGCCTACAGGAATACTATCTTTCGACCAACTCGTCACTTTAGCACAAATTTCAAAGGATTATGGCCGTAGTATTTTTGATATTACAACGCGACAAGCAATCCAATTTCATTGGCTTACCATTGAAAACATTCCAGATATTTTTCATCGACTCTCACATGTGGGTCTTTCAACGACGGGGGCATGTGGGGATATTCCAAGAAATATTATCGGTAACCCTCTAGCAGGGATTGACCGTGATGAAGTACTGGATACACGACCGATTGTCAAACAAGTAAGTGATTTTTTCCAAAACAATGAGGACTTCTCCAATTTGCCACGGAAATTTAAGATGTCGATCAATGCCAATATCTATAATGCGGGCAATGCAGAAATTAATGACTGTGCCTTTATTCCAGCAGCAAAAGTGATAAAGGGAGAACGAAAAGTGGGGTTTCATTTAAAAGTTGGGGGAGGATTATCGTCTGCACCAAAGCTTGCTCAACTTGTGGACATTTTTATTTTACCTGAACAAGTATTAGAGGTGGCTAAGGGTGTGACGACCATTTTCCGAGATTTTGGTTATCGCGAAAAACGCCATCGTGCACGCTTAAAGTTTCTTGTTGAGGACTGGGGTGTAGAAAAATTTAAAGATACGTTACTGAAATATACAGGTCCGCTGGAAGGAGCGGGGGAAGATTTAACAAATGGCTGGAATGCGGGTTATTTTTACGGAGTATATCCGCAAAAACAAGCGGGGTTGCATTATGTTGGAATCAATATTCCGCTTGGCCGTCTTCATGCAGATGACGTATTGGAACTAGCACGTGTCGCTAAGTTATATGGGGATGGAGAGGTACGTACTTGCGGAACCCAAAATATTATTATTGCCAATGTTCCAACTGAAAACATTGAAGCATTGTTAAATGAAAAACTATTTGAAAAATATCCGCTTAAGCCTCCACAATTTACAGGGTATGCGGTCTCTTGTACAGGAACCGAGTTTTGCAATCTAGCCTTAACTGAAACAAAAGAACGGATGAAGCGAATCGCCCTGTTTTTAGATCAGGAATTATCGATTGATGTGCCAGTACGGATGCATATGACAGGTTGCCCGAACTCATGCGGACAAAGACAAATTGCTGACCTCGGACTGCAAGGAGTATTGATGCGAAATAAAGAGAAAAAAATGGTGCAAGCTTTTGAAATATATGTAGGAGGAACCTTATTAAATAATGGGGAAATCAATCATAAATTGAAAGGGAAAATCGCAGGAGAACATTTGCCCAATGTGTTAAAGCAATTTTTAGAATACTTCCGAGATACGAAACAACCAAAGGAAACATTTTATGAATATGTTCAACGGGTTGGAGTGGAATCTTTACAAATAGAACTTGACCGAATTTTAGGAACGACGGTTACGACTGCTTGATGGTTAATCAACAAATGTAAAGCGGTGTGGAGCATGCAAGACAGCTGCTTCCCCGCTTTTAAAAGAAAGAGAGGAACAATATGAATGTATATCGATTTGAAGTCACGACCGCCGATCAAAAAGTCATTCCGGCCGTTATCGTGGCTTCAACAGATGAAAAAGCTTTTTCCTTAGTAGAGGTCGAATTGGAGAAATATTATTTGAAACTACCAGACATTGAGAATATTACTTTATTTGAAAAGAAAAAGCTTCGAAATGGCGGTGGATTTGTCGTTCCGTATGAAACAAACTCAAGACGATAAGAGAAAAAATGACAACAAGAATTTCTATTTAACGTGGGATGAGAAGAAGGAGGGAGCAGGATGGGAAAAGTATACTTAGTGGGTGCAGGACCAGGCGATCCAGAATTAATCACGGTGAAAGGTTTAAAGGCGATTCAAGAAGCTGACGTAATTTTATATGATCGGTTAATCAATAAGAAATTGCTTACTTTTGCAAAAGAAGGAACTGAACTTATTTTTTGCGGAAAGTCACCGAATCACCATCATTTGCAACAAGAGACAATTAATTATTTATTAGTGAATCAGGCAAAGATGGGGAAAATCGTTACACGTTTGAAAGGTGGAGATCCATTCGTTTTCGGAAGAGGGGGAGAGGAAGCGGAGTTTTTAGCCAAACACAATGTGGCATTTGAAATTGTTCCTGGTGTAACTTCGGGGATTGCGGCACCTGCTTATGCCGGGATTCCAGTGACACACCGTGATTATAGCACCTCCTTTGCTGTTGTAACGGGGCATCGAAAAAACGGGGAATGTGAAGAAATTAAATGGGAAGCCCTTGCTAAAGGGATTGATACATTGGCCATTTATATGGGGGTAAGTAATTTGCCTTATATTCAAAAACAGCTCATTCAACATGGAAAGTCGCCGAATACGCCTGTTGCTTTAATCCACTGGGGAACGACAAATGACCAACGTACAGTAACGGGAACATTGGAAACTATTGTGGAGATCACTCTTCGTGAAAAAATCGAAAACCCAAGTATGATTCTTGTAGGTGAGGTTGTCCAATTACGGGAAAAAATCGCTTGGTTTGAAGAGAAATTAAAGCAAGACACTTTGGAGGTAAGCTCATGAAAGCTGTTCTTTATATATGTCATGGAAGTCGGGTGAAGGAGGGGTGTAATCAAGCGATTGAATTCGTACGACAAACGAAAACAAACGTCAATATTCCCATTCAAGAGGTCTGTTTTTTGGAATTAGCGAAACCGACGATAGAAGAGGGGGTGACTCGTTGTGTAAGGCAAGGCGCAACCGATATGATCGCCATTCCAGTCTTCCTACTAGCGGCTGGGCATGTGAAACATGATATTCCTGCAGAATTAAATCGCTTAAGAAACAAATTCCCGTTTGTGAGAATTCACTATGGTCAACCTTTTGGAGTTCATGAAAAGATTATAGATATTTTATTAGAGAGAATGGAAGAACAATTAGGGGAAATCCAAGAAGACGCAGCTATTTTACTCGTTGGTCGTGGAAGCAGTGATCCTGATACACTACGAGATTTTCAGAAAATCACGCAGTTTTTTCGATATAAAACCAACTTTTCAGATGTGAATAAATGTTTTTTAGTTGCTGCCACCCCATCATTTAACCAAGCTCTAACCCAGGCTCTCAAAAGGAATTCCTCCCAAATTATCATTGTCCCTTATTTATTATTTAGTGGTCTGCTAATGAAAAGAATGAAGAAAACTATTCAATCGCTTGAAACAAGTCAAGAAATTATTTTATGCAATTATTTAGGTTATCATCCATTATTGCAACAAGTATTAATTGAACGTGTACAACAAGTGAATGAAACGATCGAAGAAGTGTGTATTTCTCGTTTTGGGTGATGTTAAACTGGGGAATTTTACGAAAAAATCAAGTGTCCTTCATGGGAAAAGTGACCCGGACACAAGGAAAGCGAGGAGAAACAATGCAAAAATTACTGATATTAGCCATCGTCGGTTTTGCTGCTCAATTAGTAGATGGTGCTTTAGGAATGGGATATGGATTAACATCGACATCCCTTTTATTGCTATCAGGAATTGCTCCAGCTGTTGCTTCTGCTTCTGTCCATATAGCGGAAGTCGTGACAACCGCAGCATCTGGAGTGTCTCATATGAAATTTGGAAACGTAGATAAAGAGTTAGTATGGAAACTCGTGATTCCTGGTTCCATTGGTGCTTTTTCAGGTGCTTGTTTTTTGAGTAGTATTCCAGGGGAAATCATGAAACCTTTTGTCTCCACCTTTTTGATTTTGTTGGGACTATATGTTCTGTTAAGATTTTTAGTTTTAAATGATCGAAAGTCCAAAGTAAGGAAAGCAACAAATAAATTCTATGTTCCCCTTGGGTTTATTGCAGGCTTTTTTGATGCAACAGGAGGAGGCGGTTGGGGACCGATTGCGACGCCTTCTTTAATGGCAAAGAAAGAGTTGGAACCGAGAAAAGTCATTGGGTCTGTAGCTGCCAGTGAATTTGCGGTCGCAGCCTCTTCCTCCATCGGATTTATCCTCGTATTAGGTTGGAATCAGGTGAATTGGTTATGGGCAGGTGCCATCATGATAGGAGGAATTTTTGCAGCTCCATTTGCAGCATGGTTAGTGAAAATATTTCCGGCACATCTACTCGGAATCGTCGTAAGTGGGATGTTAATCTTAACGAATATTCATACCCTATTAAAAATTGCGGGGATTTCATCCGATCATAAGAAATATGTCTATATTGCTCTCGTTGTCGTTTGGATTAGCTGCATTACTTTCGCAATTATAAAAGGCCGACAACTTAAAATTCAAAATAAACAATCTTATATGGAATCATGAAGGGATCAGGGATGTGGACTTGATTCCTATTTTATTGGAACATTGATCTAGCTTATGGCTCCTAACGGCTCGAGGTCATCTGCCCATCATTTCTGTGGCAAAGTTCATCACGCCAAGGCGATTCAAATGCTTGTCACCACTGGACAGTTGCTCTGCTTTTCTCACTTTGTGCAAAATTCACAGTATATTCAAAATTTTCGATCCCAGACAAAGTATTTCCTTCACACTTTATTACAGTCATATAAAGTCATTAAGGGAATACCATGAATTGAAGTACAAATACGCAAGCGCCTTTTGATCATCGGTGTACCGATTTTGTAGTCGCAGGCGAGCTAAAGGAAACACGGCTACAGCAAAGAAATGAAAAAGACAATGTTACTATTATGAATATCATCATATATTGATAAAGGAATTTGCCAGTTAACCCTTCAGACTTTCCAAAAATCATCTTTTTGATTAGAATGGAAGAGAAAGCAATTTTCAACAATAAAAAATAAAGAGGTATATACATGCAAGGTCAATATGATATTTATAAAAAATTAGTGAACATATGTGGAGAAGAAAATGTGTTGATGGATGAACCAATGAAGGATCATACATTAGTGAAAATTGGCGGAAAGGCCGATTATTTAGTGATTCCGAAAACATACGATCAAGTCGTGGAAGTGATTCGATTAAAAGAAGAACTTAATGTTCCTTTTACACTTCTAGGAAATGGCTCGAATGTGTTGATTCAAGATGGAGGATTACGAGGAATTGTACTGCAATTTAGTCAGCTTACAGAAATTAACGTGGAAGGCACTCGTTTAATTACTCAAGGGGGTGCCCATATAAAAGACGCTTCTCGAGTCGCTCTTTCGCATGGATTAACAGGTCTTGAATTTGCTTGTGGAATTCCAGGTTCCATCGGAGGCGCTGTATTCATGAATGCTGGGGCCTATGGCGGTGAAGTGAAAGATGTGATTGACCATGTGAAAGTGGTAAGTCCTACAGGAGAATTACGGACGTATACGAATGAACAATTAAAGTTAGGTTATCGCACAAGTTTGATTAGTGAAACGAAAGATATCGTATTAGAAACGGTTTTCCAACTTGCTGAGGGAGATCCGGCATTAATCAAAGAAAAAATGGATGATCTCACTTTCAAAAGGGAATCGAAACAGCCTCTAGAATATCCATCCGTTGGGAGTGTATTTAAACGGCCACCAGGTTATTTTGCTGGAAAATTAATTCAAGACAGTGGACTCCAAGGAAAAGGTGTCGGTGGGGCAGAAGTATCCACGAAACATGCAGGGTTCATTATTAATAAAAATAATGCAACTGCATCAGATTATGTTGCAACGATCCGCATGGTTCAAGAAAAGGTTAAAGCAACATTCGGGGTGGATCTCGAACTTGAAGTGAAAATTATTGGAGAGAAGTAAAATTAAAAACACTTGACCTCTAAATTCCACAACAGGAGCAGAAGTCGGGTGTTTTTTAGCCTTTAAATATGAGTAAGTGCTTTTAGTGGGAAAATATTGTGTTTAGGATCTTGTGTTGTGTATTAGGTCATCTTTGTAAAAAAATTCATAAAACACTTGCCATCTCTATATTAGTGAATTATTATATAAGCAACCTATTATATATTAGGATGGTAGGAGTAGGAGGTGTTATTTTGAATAACTCAATTGAAATAGAGGCAGCTGCAGCATTATTAAAACTATTAGGTGATAAGACAAGATTATCTATGGTGAAAATGTTGGATACGAATGATTATTGTGTTTGTGAATTTGTCGAAATTTTTAAAATGAGTCAGCCTGCCATTAGTCAGCATATTCGTAAGTTAAAAGATGCAGGATTAGTACAGGAAACAAGAAGAGGACAATGGATCATCTATTCATTAAATAAGGAGAATGTTTATTATCCATTCGTCCACAGCCTGCTTTTGCATCTTCCAAGCCAAGATTTTAAATTAAAAGAATTAGAAGAACAAGGACTACGCATCTCTTGTGATTAATGGAGGATTCATACAGTGACAACTGCCATATTAGCAACAGCCATATTTTTAGCAACACTCATTTTAGTGATCTGGCAGCCTAGTGGATTGAATATCGGTTGGTCTGCTTGCGGTGGAGCAATTCTCGCCCTTTTAGTAGGAGTAGTTGGATTTCATGATGTCCTCGAAGTTATTGACATCACATGGAACGCAACCTTATCGTTTGTGGCGATTATCCTTATTTCCTTAATATTAGATGAGATTGGTTTATTTGAATGGGCTGCCCTACATATGGCAAGGGCTGCGAAAGGTCATGGAATGAAGATGTTCATTTATGTAAGTATTTTAGGGGCCATTGTGGCAGCACTTTTTGCCAATGATGGGGCCGCTTTGATCTTGACACCCATTGTACTGGCAATGGTTCGTAATTTGAATTTCAAAGAAAAGATGATCTTTCCCTTTATTATGGCGAGTGGATTTATTGCCGATACCACATCACTTCCATTCGTGGTAAGTAACTTAGTGAACATCGTATCGGCCGATTTCTTTGATATTGGATTTGTGGAATATGCTTCAAGAATGATCATTCCGAACCTTTTTTCTCTATTAGCCACGATCACGGTATTATTGATTTATTTTAGAAAAAACATCCCAAGGACATATGATCTATCTAAATTACGGCAACCAGTTGAAGCCATTAGGGATCAAAAGATGTTTCGTCTTTCCTGGTTTGTTCTTGGAATCTTATTGATTGGTTATTTTTCTAGTGAGTTCATTCAAATTCCTGTTTCTATCGTAGCAGGATTGGTAGCGATTTTCTTTTTATTCACAGCAAGAAAAAGTCATGCGGTTAACACGAAAGCTGTTATTAAAGGGGCTCCTTGGAGTATTGTATTTTTCTCTATCGGAATGTATGTCGTCGTATATGGTTTAGGAAATGCATGGTTAACTCATTCGTTAGCGAGTGTCATTCAAACAACGGCTGAACAAGGATTATTTGTCGTGACGATTGGAATGGGCTTCATTGCTGCTTTCTTATCATCTTTAATGAATAATATGCCGACCGTCATGATCGATGCCTTGGCAATTGCTGAAACCAAAACTTCAGGTGGAATCCGGGAAGCACTGATTTATGCCAATGTCATTGGCTCTGACCTCGGTCCCAAAATTACTCCTATCGGTTCATTGGCAACCCTTGTTTGGCTCCATGTGTTATCCCAAAAAGGGGTGAAAATATCATGGGGAACATATTTCAAAACAGGGATTTTGCTAACGATTCCCATTTTATTCATGACGTTACTAGGCCTATATGTAGCATTAATACTTTACTAAAGGAGAAACAGGACATGTTAAAAAAATCAATTTACTTCCTATGTACTGGAAATTCTTGTAGGAGCCAAATGGCAGAAGGGTGGGCGAAGAAATATTTAGGAGACGAATGGGAAGTCAATAGTGCAGGGATTTGTGCCCATGGATTAAATCCAAATGCAGTGAAAGCAATGAAAGAAGTGGGTATTGATATTTCCAATCAAACTTCAGATACAATCGATCCTAATTTGTTAAATCATGCGGATTTAGTGATCACATTATGCGGTGATGCTTTTGATAAATGTCCGATTACGCCAAAAAACGTACAATGTAAGCATTGGGGATTTGATGACCCAGCAAAAGCTGAAGGAACGGAAGAAGAAAAATGGGCAGTCTTCCAGCGTGTACGTGATGAAATCGCTGAAAGAATCAAACGTTTTTCAGAAACAGGAAAATAGTTTAAATCATAAGCATATGCTTATGTTATCAAAATTGGGAGGTTTTATAATGAACAAAATTGAAATTTTTGATCCAGCGATGTGTTGTTCAACTGGAGTGTGTGGCCCTAGTGTGGATCCGGAATTAACAAGAGTGGCATCTGCCGTATACTCATTAGAGAAAAAGGGATTGAATATTAAAAGATATCAATTAACGAGCAACCCTGAAAAATTTGCGGAGAATGGGGAGATAACCCGTATTCTAAATGAAAAGGGGCCCGATGCTTTACCTGTTGTGTTAGTGAATGATGTGTTGGTGAAAGTGGGAAGTTATCCGACAGATGAAGAATTTTCCGAATGGTCTGGGGTTAGAGTAGAAGACTTAAATGAAAAACCAAAAGCTCGACTATCAATCGATCTACGTCAACTATAATCTCGATGGAAGAAGGAGAAATTATGTACCCAACATTCAGTCCCAATCATATTCAAACCCCATTTTTATTTTTTACAGGGAAAGGCGGGGTTGGAAAAACCTCAACGGCTTGTGCGACAGCTGTCGCACTTGCAGATCGTGGAAAAAAAGTATTGTTGATTAGTACCGACCCAGCTTCCAATTTACAAGATGTATTTGGAATCGAATTAACGAGTACACCAAAATCCGTCCCAATGGTTGAAAATTTATTTGCTAGTAATATTGATCCGGAATCTTCAGCAAAAGTCTATCGTGAAAAGGTTGTGGGCCCATATCGAGATCAATTTCCAGAAGCAGTTATTGCTACAATGGAAGAACAATTATCAGGGGCTTGTACGGTCGAGATTGCGGCATTCGACGAATTTACCGGTTTTCTTACCAATAAGGAAATCCTAAACAGTTATGATCATATTATTTTTGATACAGCCCCAACAGGTCATACATTACGACTGTTACAGCTTCCAACTGCTTGGAATGGATTTCTAGAAGAAGGGACGCACGGTGCCTCCTGTCTGGGACCTTTATCTGGGTTAGGGGACAAAAAAGAACTATATTCAAAAGCTGTTTCGACCCTTTCTGATTCAACCAAAACCTCTTTAATTTTAGTCACAAGACCAGATGTTTCAACTACTTTAGAAGCAGATCGTGCCTCAAAAGAGCTAAAAGAAATTGGTATCCAAAATCAAATGTTGATCATAAATGGTCTGCTTCAGAAACAAAATGAAGGAGATAAGGTCTCAGCCGCGTTTTACCATCGACAAAGAGAGGCATTAAAGCAGATTCCTGACAATCTAAAAGAGACCGCTACTTATTCGTTGCCATATGTTTCTTATTCTTTAACAGGAGTGGAAAATCTTCGACATCTATTTAAACTATATGATCAAGTTCCAGCAACACATCTATTTACAGAAGATCAAGCTATTCAACTACCAGGATTAAAAACGGTCATTGATGAATTGGCAGCGAATAAAGCAAAGTTGATTTTTACGATGGGGAAAGGGGGAGTAGGAAAAACAACCGTCGCATCTGCGATAGCAGTGGGACTCGTGGAAAAAGGGCATCGTGTTCATTTAACCACAACAGATCCAGCAGCACATCTAGAATACCAATTTCAAAGCAATCAAGTGAATCAAAATTTGAGTATTAGTTGTATTGATCCAAAAGTTGAAGTTGAAAAATATAAAGCTGAGGTCGTAGCCAAATCAAGCAAGGAATTGGATGAGGCAAGTCTTGATTATTTAAAAGAAGACTTAGAATCACCATGCACAGAAGAGATTGCTGTGTTTCAAGCTTTTGCAGATGTAGTTGCAAGGTCGGAAGAGGAAATAGTGGTCATTGATACGGCACCAACGGGTCATACCTTATTATTACTAGATGCCTCTGAAGCTTATAGTAAGGAAATTGCACGATCAACAGGTGACGTTCCGGAAAACGCCAAAAGACTACTTCCTAAGATTCGAAATCAAAAAGAAACAGCCGTCGTGATTGTCACACTCGCAGAAGCAACACCTGTCTTAGAAGCTTCCCGACTACAGGATGATCTAAGCCGAGCGAATATTTTTCCACAGTGGTGGGTGATTAACCAAAGTTTATCTGTTACAAATACGAAGGATCCATTTTTAAAAGGCAAAGCAAATGCAGAACAAGAATGGATTCAAGAAATAAAGGATAAACGGGCAGAGAAATGTGCAATCATCCCTTGGTTTCCTGAAGAAAAGATTGGGTATAACAAGTTAAAAGATTATAATAATGAAGGAACCACACTAAAGTAAGTCCATTAACGTAATAGGTAGAAATTGAGGAAGAATATAAATAATTGGAGGAGGAAATTGACATGAGAATTACAGATGAAGCGAAACAACTCTTACAAAATGTTTTTGATACAAAGGGTGTAGAAGGAATTCGCCTTACGACAACGGCGGGTTGTTGTGGTCCACAAATTGCCTTAACGATAGATGCCCCACAGGAATTTGATAGAGTACAAACGATTAATGGAATTAAAGTGGCCTTTGATCCGGCAGTAACAGGAACAGAAGAATTAACATTAGATAGAGAAGAAAATCAAAATGGGGTAGGATTGGTTTTAATAGGTGGAAGCAACTGCTGCTAAATATTCGATTGACTAACAACGTTTCACCGAAAAAATAAATCACCCTTTGAGTTAATGGCGGGGTGATTTATTTTCACGAATACCGATTCCCTTCAAGAGAACTAGGCTTTTGTATAGGCCATAGGTGAAGCAGCACTTGATGTAGGGGGAGGAGAAGAGGGACTTTTTTTACCTGATTCAATATTATTCATATGTAGTGCATATATACACGGGAAATAAGCATAAATTTTGGGAAATGTGCAAATATCCACTGAACTAGTGCAAATAACTCCAGAAGTAGCGCATATCCAATTGGGAAATAGGCATATGTTAACGGGAAATAAGCAAAATCCCTAAAATGCTAGCCCCACACTTGTTAGAATAAGTTGTGTTCCGCATAATAGCACATACTCACGTGGAATATTCATCGATTTTGTGAAAAGAACATGTAAACATTCGAAAGCAGCCTTAAAATAATACTTTCTAATAACTAGATTTTCTATTCTGTCTCACTATTAAAAGTTTACTTATAATATGAGACCAGGAATAAATGACTTCCTATAATATATATTATGTAAACTAGAAAAAATCTTATTGTTTAGTTAGGTGGTTCCCCTCTCAAGTTCTGTCCAATGAAATGAATTTGGTGCACAATCCATTGTTAGCTTTCTTATTGAGAAATGACTACGAACAGAAAAACGTCTAAATTCAAACGAGATACCAATAAATTCCTATAATTCAAGAACAACTTCTCAAATGCTTCATGAATGTCCGTTTTTATTGTTTTATGAGTGCTTTTCCCAAGAGTCAATTTGTCCAATGGTTAGTATTTTATTTCTTTTCTTAATAGCTTCAATTACCCCATCAGAAATTTCCTTATTTGTTAACCACCTTGAACGGGAACCATCTATTACAAAACCCAACTGAACTTGATAATATGAACAACTTAAAGTCATTGTAACTTCTCTCTCAATTCTTTTTAAATCTGAACTACTGCCTAAAACGTGGAATAACTCCCATTCACTTTTACTAATTGAAACCTCTTTCGCTATTATTTTAAGTGCATTTGGAGCAGTCGAGTGAATCCATGCTATTACAACATCAATAGCACCATTTCTATTTATTGTTGCATGCACTTTCTTTTGCAATTCATCATGATCACTATAATCAACAAATAGTGGTGTGATGTGACTATCTAAGTCCGTCTGCTCTATTAAATCCTTCATGCGTTTAGAATTTCTTGCGATGATTGAAACATGATACCCTTGGTCTAATAACCAGAGTGATACCCCTGATAACATACCTGTTCCACCAACTACTAATGCGTGTTTCATTTATTATTTTCCTCCTCATTATGATACAATTTTTATATTAACTAAGAAGGTGATTATGTGAGCTCAACAAAATTACTACTAGAAAACAATAATGGAGGTTTCTTATTTAAAAAAGATTTCAGCCAAGAGCGCAACTGGCGTTCAGATAATTGTTATAAATTTATTTACTCCTTTAAAGGAACTATAGATTACCAAACGCACAGAAGTCAGATTACCCTTAATAATCAACAATTTATTTTATTCAACCCCAAAGATGAACATAAACAATTAGCAATAGATGACAGGAAATTATTAATTGAATTAAACCCTTCTTTTCTTAGTGAGGTTTCTCAAGCTCTATATCCTATTCACCATGATATTCAGTTTGCTACAAGTACCCAGAAAAACTTTCAGATAACAAATTGGTTTAAGTTCGTATTAGATTTCTCACAACTTGAAAAAGAAGACATAAGATCCATGGAAATCTTTTAGTCACTTATGCCTCAAAATCTTATTCATTACAAATCCCTCTTTTAATTTTAAAATTCTCTTTTCCTATAAAAAGTTAATGAAATAAAGTATGAGCAAATAAGAATTAGAAGCAGTAGAACCATCGATATTATTAATATTACAATATCTGATCCATTGCTCAAGAAAGTCATTATATCTTGACTCAACATCAATTTATTGTTTTCGCTTAAATAACTTACCAATCCAGTTCCTCCAAATACAAATACGAAGAAAATAATTAAGTTAGCCATTTTCGCTTTTATAAAGCCATACTTAAAAATTAAAGGAAAAGAAATCGAGCAAAACAAAGTAACGGCAATAATTGCACCAATAAGGCCAGTAAAATTAAAAGGAATATCAGGACGAAGATTTAATAAGTTTATAATCAAATTGACCAGATAAAATCCCAGAATTGCATACGCAGCATAAATATAGATTGACACGTATTTAGATAAAACAATGATAGTTCTCTTGATCGGTAAGCTCATTAGAATGATATCACTATTATTCTTATCTTCTAATGCACTTGCTCCTAAAGCTAATTGATATGTTATAGCCAATACTCCGATCGTCAATCCAGCTGGCCCAATATTTGAAAGTGTGAAAGTAAAAAAGATTATTAATAAAACAGATAATTTTATAGCTTTCTTTTGCATTAAGATATCCTTTTTAATGAGATGATACATGATGATCACTCCTTCTCGTATAAAACACCATAATATCTTCTAGTGTCGGTTTTTCAATCTTTATGGAATCACCAAATTGTTTCATTACTTCTTTTTTATTTTTACTTAACGCTTCGAAGCCAAAATCATTTTGTTTTAATCCAATAAAGTTCCTTTGATTATTATTATTTAATTGTTTTTTACTCCCTTTTACGATATAGTGTTCATCTAAAAGTTCATCCTTTGTTTTGCTCAATATAATTTCTCCATTATTAATTAAGGTGATAAAGTCGGCAATTTTGTCTAAGTCGGAAGTAATATGTGTCGAAAAGAAAATTGACTTGTTTTCATCTAGTAACAATGACTGTAAAACATCTAATAGTTCAGATCGAATAAGTGGATCTAATCCTGAAGTTGGTTCATCCATTATTAAAAGTTCAGCTTGATGTGAAAGTGCAATGGCTAAAGCGAACTTCATCTTCATCCCTTTTGACAAATGCTTAATTTCTTTATTTAAAGGGAGTTCAAAGTCTTTAGCGTATTTATTGAAAATTCCTTCATCCCATTTGGTATAAAATGGACTTATGACATCCTTCATTTCTTTTACAGTTAATTCTTCGTAAAAATGATTTTCATCATAAACGAAACCAATTCTCTCTTTAATCGAGATATTATTTGATTCGTTGTCTAAACCAAAAATTTTAATTTCACCACTATCTTTCCTTATTAAATTCATAATAAGTTTTATGGTAGTACTTTTTCCGGAACCATTAGGACCAATAAAGCCCATTATGTACCCTTTTTCAAGGGTAATATTAATACCTTTCAAAGAAAAATCTTTATAGCTTTTGGATAAATTGTTAATTTCCAAAATCTTATTCACCTTTACCACCCCTCATAAATTATTTTGAGCATATCTTGCATCTCTTCTAAAGTTAAGCCCACCAGTTTTGCTGTATTGATTGCTTCAGTCATTTTTTCTTCAATTACTTTTACTTTGGTTTCACGGAACATTTCTTTGTTGATTGCTGCAACATATGAACCTTTTCCGGCAATAGTAACGATAAATCCTTCTTTTTCAAGCTCATCATAGGCTCTTTTGGTTGTAATAACACTAATTTTTAGTTCTTTGGCTAAATTCCTAATTGATGGGAGCGATTGTGATTCTTCCAGTTCTCCCTGAACGATTTGTTCTTTCAATTGATCTACTATCTGTAAATAAATTGGCTCATCTGAAGTGTTTGAGATAATAATATTCACTACATAACATCCCTCTTTTGTTATATCTGTATATAATCAGTATATACAGATATAACAGTAATGTCAATCTTATATAACATTTTTCACCTTGAAAGTAATTTAATGGTTTAAACAATAAATTAAGACCTCCAGTTATTTGAAGGTCTTAATTTATTTTAATTGCAGTATTTATCTGAAAATATGTAAGTTCTACATATTGTCCAATGCTATTCGAATTTTGAAAACATGGTATTCTGTTTCATAGAGGACACTTCTTCTCGTGAATGTTTGGTAGCACATCCATTTTACAAGAAGGTGTCCCTTTTTGTGGTCTTTTTATGGAAGATTATGCGTAATCAATACGCTTGTCTCTTCATTTTACTCATATTATTAACAATGACTGATATCCTTTTGGGATTTTTTGAAATAAAAGATTCATGTTTTTACAAGAATAATCATAATAATATTATAGAGTTTAAAACGTAATCGTTACGACTTATTAAAAGATTGGAGTGATAAAACATGTAGCCATTTCTGTTCTATTAATATCAAGTTTATCACTTAGTCAAGAACAGAAGAAAGTATGCAGAAGAATTTAAAATCAATAAAAACTGCTTCAATTGAGTAAAACCGCTTTTAGCCCAACAAAAAGCAAGAATGACAGTGCAGGCCATTTTTTGTACATACTCTTATTAAAACTCTTGTATATTTTATTGATAATACTTATTTTGGAGGTTTATATGAATCGAATTCTTAGTCATCATATCTTAGATTTAACAGGGATGATCCTCATTGGTTTAGCGCTAATGTTGCTTTCCTTTAGTTTTCAATTTAAACTTCCCATTGATTTCCCCCCTTCTCTGTTAAATCTCAACACGGTTTTTCTCAGTATTTTAATAGAGGCCTTCCCTTTTGTATTAATTGGGGTTTTGATTGCTGGAATCATACAAGTTTTTGTGACAGAAGAATCTATTCAACGGTGGATTCCTAAAAATCGGTTTATGGCGATCATTATGAGTTGCATTGCAGGTGCCTTATTCCCTGCCTGTGAATGTGGGATTGTTCCTATTGTCCGCAGACTTGTAGGAAAAGGAGTCCCTATTCATGCGGCCATTGGATTTATGCTAACAGGCCCGCTTATTAATCCAATTGTCATCGTTTCTACCTACATGGCCTTTGGAAATGATATTAAAATGGCAGGATGGCGGATGGGATTAGGATTTTTGATTGCCATTATTATCGCTTTTTTTGTCAGCATGTTTTTTAAAGGCAACCAACTAAAATCCCCCGCCTACTTAGAAACGTCACACTCCCATTCTAAAAAGGAAGCTTTTTCAAAACGATTTTGGGACATGTTAATTCATTCTATTGACGAGTTTTTTGATATGGGGAAATATTTAATCTTTGGTGCTTTTTTAGCTGCTTTTGTACAAACTTATCTTTCCGCCAAAACCTTTCTAGAAGCTGGAAGTGGAGCAACCTCTTCCATTGTCATCATGATGGGGGTCGCATATGTTTTATCCTTATGTTCTGAAGCAGATGCCTTTATCGGTGCTTCCTTCAGTAGTATTTTCCCATCTTCCGCTATTTTAAGTTTTCTAATCTTTGGGCCCATGATGGATTTAAAAAATACCCTCATGATGCTGAGCGTATTTCGTTTCAAATTTGTCATCGGGGTGTTGACTTTAACCATTATGACGATCTTTATGACAATCACGCTGTTACAAGGCTTTTTATAAGGGGGAAAAAATCGTGAAATTTCACGTACAGCAGGCGATTAGAGCGTTTATTTTACTTGCCTTTTCGATTTTACTTTTTAAATTGTATTTCACTGGTGACATGACGAAATTTATCAATCCTAAATATGTATGGTTAAGTCAGTCCGCGGCTGTATTATTTTTAATCTTGTTTATCATACAAGTCACACGAACATGGACGATTGAGAGTCGCCATGAACACCATTGTCAGCACCATGACCACGACCATAGCTGTTGCCATGATCATGGCAGTTCTCCTTTTAATCATAAAAAATTAATGGCTTATACGGTCATTATTTTCCCGCTACTCACCGGGTTTCTACTCCCTCCAAAGGTACTTGATGCCTCTATTGTTGATAAAAAAGGAGGGATGGCAGTTTTAACAAAACAAAAGCAAATAAAGAAAGAAAACGAGGAAATGAATCGGAATCAAGAGGAACCTATCATAGAGCATTCCAAAGTCATAGAGCCGAAGGAAATTACAGAAAAAGAATATGAACAAATAAAGCAAAACTTAAAAGAAACGGCCGCTATTAAAATGGATGATCATGTATACTCTTACTACTATGAAGAAATAAATTTGGATCCTAATAAGTTTAAAGGCAGAGAGATCGAATTAAAGGGGTTTGTTTATAAAGAAGATGAATTTAAACCGAATCAGTTGGTAATCTCTAGATTTTTGATTACCCATTGTGTAGCGGATGCCAGTATCATTGGATTTTTATCAGAGCTTCCAGAGGCCTCTAAACTTGAGGAAAATACTTGGATGGAAGTTAAAGGCGTTTTAGATATTAGCACTTTCAATGGGGAAGAGATCCCAATGATTAAAATCAATAAATGGACAGTCATTAAAGAACCAGGAGATCCTTATCTATATCCGATTACTGTGAGAATTTTATAATTGAATGATGACTACGGGGATGAATCGGGCTAGCATAGGCATAAACTCCCATAGAAAGACGACCAAGAAAGGACACCCTCTTGTAAAAGAGTATAACTCAATATGTACAAGAAGAGGTGTCCTTTGTAAAACAGAATACGATGCTCGATTTGAACTTACAGGTGATGAAGATCCCGCTAGAAAGATACTTATGATAGACTCGTTCTAAGGACTGAATGATCTTTCAAAAAAGTCACTCACTATAACGTAACTATTTTTTTACAGCTTCATATGTGATTATTTGATTTTTATTCGTTGGAAATGTATTAAATTGATAATTCGAAGATACCACGACATCTCTAAACCCTATGTTCTTTAAAATAGATCGAAACTCTTCAACCCCATACCATCTCAATGGGAAGTATTCCAGTTCCGTATCGACTAATTTAGAATGGCGCCATTTTTGATATTTGTTATGAGTCACCGTAAATTGATTTATTTGATCTACATCGACCAATATCTCTTCTAAAGTAATGGAATCCCCCTCTTGATTTTTTATCATTCTAGTAGAAACATATCCTGTCTGAAAAGACTCGGGAAGGAAGAGATCTAAAATTAAACGTCCCCCCATCTCCAAGTGTTCATAAAAACACCTTAATGCATTGAGAGAATCTTCTCTTTGATGTAATAAAAGGAATGATCCCGTGGGAACGATAATCGCTTCATACCTTTGCTCCAATGAAAAATCACTCATATTTAATTGGGACAAACGGGGAGATAAACCTCGCTCTGCACAATGTTTTTTACATAAATTAAGCATGTCCAGAGAGAGATCAAACCCTTCAATATTCAGACCTTTTTCCAGTAAAGGGATTAAGATACGTCCATTACCAACTGCCGGTTCTAAGATTCTCCCTTTAATATCTTTTAATCTTTCCGAATAATACTCTACATCACCAAATGATTTTCCAATAAATTTATCGAGATCATATACTTCTGCAGACAGTTTACCGTAAAAACTAACCAATTATTTCAGCACCACCTATATAACCGTTTCTATTGGTTATCTCAGATTTTCACAATAAAATCAAGTAAATATTCAGGATTATTGAGGTGAACGAATGAAGACCTTTTACTTGTTTTCACCTTAATTCAATGGTAAAACAATGATGGCGGAACGTTTGTTCTTCTATAGCACTTTTGATCAATTGAAAACCATGAATCATTCTGTATCTTTTTTATTTACAACTGTTGGACTACACACTTTTGCACTACCTATAAAATTGGTATTCTCTTTAGTTAATGAATGAATAAAGATTCATTTTATGCTAAAATTTAGCAAAAGGAAGATCCTGGAGGAGGTTTTTTATGTTATTAAAGAAGAAATTTAAACAAGAGTCGATCCATGGGGTGCAAATAGGAAACGGTACCATTAGATTTCAAGGAGTAAAATTAAATGTTCATTGTTTTGTTGTAGATGGTGTATTAATTGATACAGGAGCAAAATCATTAGAAAAAGAATTTAAACGATTTTTTTCACAACAGGATATCGATCAAGTGGTGATTACGCATTTTCATGAGGATCATACCGGCAATGCAGCTTTTTTACAAAAAGAACTTCAGCTACCCGTTTATATGAATGATAAAATGCTTGATTATTGTAAAAATGAGCCGGACTATCCACTGTATCGGAAATTGTTTTGGGGGAAGCGCCCCCCCTTTCATGCTAAGACAATTGGGAAAAATTTTTCTTCCCAAAACGCTACATGGGATGTAATTGAAACACCTGGTCATGCTATTGATCACTTGGCATTTTTAAATCGTGAAACAGGGCAACTTTTTACTGGGGATTTATATTGCCAAGAAAGGACAAAGGTCGTTTTACGTGAAGAAAGCATTCCAACCATTATTCAATCCTTAAAGAAAGTACTAACTTATGATTTTGGGGATGTGTTTTGCTGCCATGCAGGCTATTTAGAAGATGGTCGTGCTTCCTTACAAAAAAAGCTAGATTATTTGTTAGAGCTTCAAGGGGAAATTATTAAGCTTTATGAAGATGGAGTATCACCCAGTCAAATGAAAAAATCCCTCTTTCCTAAAAAATATCCCATCATCTTTTTTTCATCCGGAGAATGGGATTCTTTACACATTATAAACTCGATTATACAAGAACATATCAACCATAAAAAACAAATCATCATGTAATAGAAAAATCTAAAAACCTCATGTCAGTTGAATCTCCCTATATAAGTATAAATGAATAAAATAGATGTTAGGGAAGATGAAGATTTACTTGAATTCATAGCTTCTTCCATTAAAATGTGAAGCCCCCATGTGAACATTGTATGGATGAGGGCTTTTCTTTCCTATTTATCCTAAGCGTTGACCACAATTGGAACAAAAGTTGCCTCCGCTCGTTTTTGTTCCACAATTAGGGCAGAAATTTGGCCTTTTCTTCCCTTCCATTGAGGGTTCATTGGAAGAGCTAGGAGGTGTTTGTGATTGAGTTTCATTCATATTCTTCATCATTTCCTTGGCCATTCCCATGCCCATCATAATGCCGGCCATATCAGAAGCCGCTCCTCCCCCTTTTATCTTTCCGGAAGAGATGCCATCTGTCATGGAAACTTGTTGATAGCGACTCATATCTCCAATCATCCCGTGGGAGGCCGTTTTCGTAATCATCTCCCGAATTTCTTTTGGATAATTGAAACTCATAATATTGAATCCTGTGATAGTCAATCCACTATCCATAATCTCCATATCTAAGTCTTCCCCTATCCCTTTGGCAATGTCGAAAGCATTGGCCTGAAGGTTGAACATATCTTTACCCTCTTTTGTAATCCACTTCATTAATAGCTGGTCAAGGATGGCTGTGATTCGGATTTTTACATCTTCAACTAGATAACTATTTTTCACACCAGCTATCTTATCCATTAACGTAATATAGTCATTGACTTTAAATTGAAAAGTACCGTTCGCGCGGATCGGCAAGCCACCAGGTAATTGGGGTGTTGGAATATGAATCGCGTTTTTCGTTCCCCATTTTACCGTGAACTCCTTCGTGTTCACGAACATGATTTCTACCCGCATACCACTATTAAATCCGAACTTAAAGCCCTTTAATGTGGATAAGAAGGGAATGATCTCTGACTCAATATTGTAATCTCCTTCATCTGTAAAGATTCCTTCAATTTTCCCGTTATGAAAAAATACTGCATCCTGACCAGGTCGAATGATAAGTCTGCTCCCTTTTTTTATTTCAGTATTATTCCATTTCCAAAATATCATATCATCACGAAACTCATTCCATTCAATTACATTGGATAATTGATTTCTAAAGAAACCCATTGATCTCCTTCCTTTCTAATTCATCGTATTCTATCAAAAACTTCCTCGACTTCCACTATGCGAGTGACCACCACCTGTAATACCACCTGATCCCCCTTTACTATTATTCTTAGGTTTTTTCCATTTCGTTGTGGACGTCCGGATGTATTGGTCTCTTCTTTCGAGAACTTTGGAGGTTTTAGGGTCCTCATATGTTTTTTCATGAATGGTCACTTTTCCCCCTGAATTATAGGTCATCAACCAAACGACCCCACCTCCCATTCCAATGGAGACGGCCAGTTGAAACCAAAGCTTGAATAAAATATTTTCTGGATCTACTCCAGGTTTTATCCCCATATAACGATCAGCTGTTGTGATAAACGTTTGAAAGGCGTCAAAATAATTTTTTGCTGATAAATCCGATGTAATTTTATCGCGAATTAAATCAAGACGGTGACGATCTAAATAGGTCTTGGCTTTGTAAAAACCAGCTAAATAGATTTCCCTATGAGACATATCAACCGTTAAAATAGCTGTGTTACCATGTTTTTGATCATAGCCTAACCCCTGTTCATCATAGAAATCTTGCATATATTTCTCGACATCTTTTTTCTCCTGATTCTTTGTCGTTAAAATGATAAAATCCGTTTCCCTTTTGACACTATATTTTTCAGCCATCTCCTCTAATTGAGTCCTCTCTTTTTGATTCAATAGATTGGCCTCATCATAGACTCTTTGTTTTGTCGTAGTGGCAGCTGTTGCGTTATTTGTGAAAAATGGAAGCAATAAGAACAGTGTGAAAACGGCCATTATTCGCTTCCTTCCATTCTTGCTTTTCACCAAAGACCGCCTCCCATCAGAAATGCTAGGATCTTCAGAGTGATGAAAGTAGTAGCGGCAATTCCGGTGAACCAACCCGCTACTTTTGCATAACTTATGGGGGGTTTTCCAACAATCTTTCCGGTCTGACCATTCATCGCAAAAGTATGTTCCGATTGATCATAATCATAATAAAACATCCAAACTGGAAATAGGACATATTCGCTGTGTTGATTCTTTGTTTGAATCTTATTGGATTGATATTCAATGGTGGTATATCCCTTCATCGTGGAGCGAACATAAGAATCAATGAAATTTTTCACTCTTGATTTGACTCGTGGGAACAGCTGTTGATCATTATAATTATATTTTTCAGCAATATAACCTGCTAAATAAGGGGTTTTAAAATCCTTTAAATCTTCATAATGAAACGGCTCTAATTTATCCATGATGTCATCATTCATTTTTTCGGAAGCGTCTACAGGAACTTTTTTATAATCTAGATTAATTTTACGATATACATCGTAATACTTTATTTCTTTATAAATATAGTCCCCTCTTGTATACTCCCTTTTTTTAGTGCAGGTCGCTTTGACCTCCACTTGACTGTTTAGATCATATAGCCAAAATGGTACGTACATTCCAGTAATTCCTTTAATTCGATTGGCTTCCATGAATTTATTAGGGGTCAATTTCCCATTTTTACACCAATTTCGAAAGGCTTTCTTCGCCTTTTCTTTGCTAATCGTAAAGGGAATGACTTTGGCAGGGGCTAATGTTCCAGATATACGATCTGAAAGAACAACTCCTGCACCACAAAAGTTGCAATGAGTCGCCACTGTATCAACATCAGCTAGAATGACGGCACCACAATTATTGCAATGATATTGTTTAGCCTCATCCTCCGAAAACGTAGTTGTAATATGTTGATCAGGGAAAGAATCGATATGATCTTGTCTCCCACAGCTTTGACAAGAAAGTGTCCCTGTTTCACTATCAAACCCCATGTCGTCCCCACAATTAGGGCATTTATAATGAATGACCATAATGATTCACCTCTTCGTCCTTTACACTTCATTAGGAAAGCTGTAGCCAAAAGCTACAGCTTTCCAACTACTATTCGTCTGTTTTTATCTGCATTTTAAGAGCTGCTAATTCATCATCAATGCTATGATGGCTTTCATATTTAGTCATTAAGTCTTCAAGATCATCTTTGGGATTAGAATTTAATTCAGCCATGGCATTCGCTTCATCTAAGGCTTTATTCACTTTTTCCTCCATTTGGGCAAATGCAGACATGGAATCATTTGTCCCAGTTATGGAAGATGAAATTTTATTCAGTCTTTCTTGTGTTTTGGCCACTCTCATCTTTCCTTTAATCATGGATCTTCGTGCTTCCAATTCCCTAATATCTGAAACAAGTTTATTGTGCATCTCTTTCATACGTTCTGCATTGGCATCAGCTAAACTATAGGCCTCCTGTAATTCCATTTGTTTTGCTGTTAAGGAAGCCTTTCGTTCTAAGAACTTTTTAGCATCCTCATCATTTCCAGCCTCCACGGCTTTAATGGCATAAATCTGCAACTTTTCAATATCCGCTTTGCATTCATTTAACGCTCTCTTCGCCCTTTGTCTTTCCGCCATGACAGAAGCGGTTTCGGCTTTCACTTTTCCTAAGTCACTATTTAGATTGCGCATGTATTGATCAATCATTTTTTCAGGATTTTCAGCCTTATCTAGCAAAGCGTTAATATTGCTGGCCATAATATCTTTAAATCTTTTTAAAATACTCATTGAGGACCCTCCTATATTACTGTAATAATATATATACCGATTTAATCGAAAAAAGGATTCATTTTTCAAAAAGAAAATTGTGAATTATCTGCAAATAGTCACTGCATGTCTTGTTGCAACGGAAATTGCCCATTCAGATTGATGTACTTTTATTTTCAATCGCTATTTATTTGAAAACAAAAAATCCCGCTTGGAAATTTCAAAGCGATATCCTAATTCGTTCTAAACATACATTTTCGGGGATATAAAATTTTTTACCGATCAAACGAACGACAGGAACAAGCTACACTGAATGTTCAAAAATCTAGTTACTAGTACTTGTACTTTTTGATATGATAAGACAGTAATAATCTCATGACAACAGGATATTCAGAAAGACTTTACATTTAGACCAAACGCCAAAATAAATCGAACATAATTTTCAGTTTTCATAGCAAGGGGCTCAATGATTTTCTCCTCCCAATCTCCAATTATGTGCCAATCAAATATCTCATTTATGAGTGCAAATTGGGGATCGATGGGAAAGCAGATAGAAACTACTCAATGTATTTTGATTATGAATACCCACGTGGTAAGGACTATTCAGTTTGGAAAGATGATCAAGGACGTTTAGGTTTTTATCCAAAAAAGAAGGACTTTTGATTGGGGTACCCGTTGTGATTTGGCGAAAGGAAGTGAAATCATGACTTATATATTAGTAGGGGTTGCTGGTGCGATCGGAGCTATCTCTCGGTATATGATTGGACTATGGTTAGTTTCAAATAATCCATTCCCACTTGCGACATTGATCACGAATCTATTTGGTTGTTTTTTATTAGCTTTTCTATCCGCTTATTTTTTAAAAAAAGTATCTTTGCCAACTTCTTTTATAACGGCCATCCAAACAGGGCTTATTGGTTCTTTTACGACATTTTCAACTTTCAGTGTGGAAACAATCCAATTATTCCAAAATGGGGAATTTCTATTAAGCACTCTTTATGTTTTGACTAGCCTTTTCGGGGGATTATTTATGACTAAATTAGGATTATATGTAGGGAAGGAGGCATAATGTGTATGACATTTCTACAAATTTTATTGGTAGGGATAGGTGGATTTTTGGGCGCGGTTGCTCGTTATTCTATCAGTTTACAACTAAGCAGTCGCTCCTCCTTCAAAATTCCAATGGGGACTTTAACCGTCAATTTAGTCGGAGCTTTCCTATTAGGGATCATCACTGGTGTTCATGTGAATAGGATAACGTTTCTTATATTTGGTATAGGATTTCTAGGCGCATTTACGACCTTTTCCACTTTAAAATTAGAAATGACAAGATTACATAAGAACGAAAAGAAAAAGACATTTTTTCTTTATACCATGATCACCTATGGATGTGGTCTACTTCTCGCTTATATTGGATACTGGGTTGGGCATCTTCTTTCCTATTGAATGGATCATTTGACACCATACGAACAATTGTGCTTAGGTGAAAGGTCGTTTAGGGAGGATAGGCTCATTTCTATCTATCGTTTTATTGAATCCATTATCCAAACAAATTTATTCCAACGCTTGAAAGTAACAGAAAACCCGTTTTTTTCAAGGATCATCTGTAAAAATGGAATCGTGGAATAATATTCAGATTGTAGATCCTTTGCAAGTGCAAGGCAACCGCTAGACTTTGCCTCTTTTATCGCCTGTTCATATGCCTCTTTTGATGGATACATGGTATCACCAAATACTACTTTTCCACCTGGCTTTAATAATTTGGCGTATTTGGCAATAGCTATTTCTTTCTCCTGATCGGTTAAATGGTGAAATGCATAGGTGCTGACAATTGTATGAATGGAATCAACAGCAGGAAAATGTAAAAAATCTCCATCTAAAATAGGAACTTTCCCTGCTAATTTTTTACGAGCAATTTCTCTCATAGCTTCGGATGGTTCAATGGCCGTAATGTTATGTCCTTTTTTCATCAGGATTTCAGTTAAGTTTCCAGTGCCTGATCCGAATTCTAGAACATGACCATTTGACAGCTCAGCTACTCGGTTTAATATTGAGCGGTACCCTTTAAACACTTCACTATATTCATTTTCTGAATCCTCCGCCACTGTATCATCATAAGAGTCTGCCCATTCTTCAAATATCTCCAGAAATTCTCTTCCCATAGTAATCCCTCGCTTTAATTATATTAATTCATATACGTATAGTATGAAATAGACGAACAAAAGTACCATGATATTGAAAAATTCCTCTGCTCGTAAATATCAGACAATATGTCCGAATGGGTTTTCTCTATTTACACAAAAAAACATTCCTTTAAATGGAATGTTTTTTTGTGAATTTTTCCTATTTAAGCGGTTTTCTCTTTTGAAACTTCTGAGGACTTTGATTTAAATAATATTTGATCTAATGCGAATAACCTACTATCACTAATCATAATGGAAATGGCCATAACTAAAAAAGCTAAATCTAGTTCATATCCAGACATTTGTCCATTCCCTAAAAATCCGGCTGCTAATTTTACTTTTAAGATAGCACCTATCATAACAAGTGCAAATAATGCGGAAACGAATCTGCTGCCTAAACCTAGAACTAAAGCGATTCCCCCAACAAGTTCTAATAAGGCTATTCCATAGGCTATGCCCCCAGGTAACCCAATACTTTCAAACCAACCTACAATATTTTCGATCCCCCCTTGGAATTTTACAAATCCATGGATAAAAAATGAGATCCCTAAAAAAACACGTAATATGAATGTTCCTATTTCATATTTTTTCATTTATTTTCCCTCCGTATTTGAACTACTTCATTTCTAAATGCATATGTCATTCAATCGAATTGCCAGACACTATGGCTAAGGTTCCCATAACGATAACTGCGGTGTAATAATTTCGCGGTTTTTTGTTGATCTGCTGCTCCCATCGCATAAAAAATAGGGATAAAGTGTTCGTTTCCATATGGTGGCACAGCTAAACTTGCATTCGGGGCCAAAGAAGCATACTTAAACAATGATTCAACATTCCAATTTTTTAATTGGAGTTCTAACCATTCGTCAAATTCAATGGCCCATGAATCAATAGAGTGATGGTCATCTTCCATCATTTTTATGGCTCTTAAATTATGAACCGTTCCCCCACTTCCGATAATTAAAACATCCTTTTCTCTTAACTTGAACAAAGCTTTCCCAATTTTATATTGCTCATCAGGCGGAATCATTGGATTCACGGACATTGAAATAACTGGTATATCTGCATCTGGATATAGTAATCGTAAGATAATCCAAGCTCCATGGTCTAAACCACGTGTGGTCTCCTCTTCAAACGGAATCTCTTCCTTCGTGAATAATTCTTTCATTTCTTGAGTGATTTTTTTATCACCTTTAGCGGGGTATTGAATGCGATACAAACTTTCTGGAAATCCCCCAAAATCATAGATCGTTTCATATTGATCAACATTACTCACTTTTTGGATAGGAGATATCCAATGAGCAGAAAATAGAACAATGGCTTTTGGTTTAGGTAATTTGCGACCTAGCGAATGTAGAAATTGTGTATACACATTGTTCTCAATCGCAATTAGAGGGGCACCATGTGAAATGAAAAAAGACGGTAACATTGTATTTCCTCCCTTCCCTTTCTCTTCAATAACATCTTGTGAAACCACTGCAATGAAGTTCCATAAATGAGACAAACCCATCAATTGTTTCGCTAAATGAATATTTGTTTTTTACAGAATAACAACAAAATAAGTCGGTTGTCAATAAGTAAATTTCTAATATATAATAAAGTTATCTATTAAGAAACATATGAGGTGGTCAGACTGGATATTGGTGGAAAAATTCGTGAGGTACGTAAAAAGAAAGGATTTACCATTGCTCAAATGTGTGAAGCGACAGGACTGTCAAAGGGATTCATTAGCAACGTTGAGAACAATAACACTTCTCCTTCCATTAGTACGTTGCAAACGATTAGTGGATTTTTAGGGGTTCCTTTGCCTTATTTATTGTTAGAAAAGAAGGAACATATGCATGTTGTGAGGAGGAATGCAAGAACCTACTCATCTTATAACAACTTAAAAGTAGAGATTCTTACGAATATAAGTGGATTAAGAATGATGATTGTCGAATTTCCACCTGGTGCCTCCATGGGGGAGCCCAATGTACATGAAGGAGTCGAATGTCATCTCGTTTTGGAAGGGAAAATTCTTGCTGAACAGGGAGAGGATTCAATCATTTTAGAAGAAGGCGATTCTTTTAGTTGGAATGCATGTGTCCCTCACTTTGTGAAAAATATCAGTGAAGAAAGTGCTCGTGTATTGATCGCGGTTTATTCAGATTCCGATCTTCAGGATGTTTTATCGTAGAGCCTAACGTAATCAGGTTAGAGAATTGAGTCAAAAAGATAGTTTGGGTGTTTTTACCCATCCCCCCGAAAAGGTGGAATAAGGAGAACTTCACTTAAAGATTAGGGAAATTCTCCTTAAACATTGCTTACTCTGTTTCTGATATTAGGTTTAATAGTGCTAATTCTTGAATGATTGCATCCATGTCAACAGACGCTTGTTGATAATTAAACTCGTATCTTCCATACAAGTTAATATGTTGCCATGTAACTGGGGATTAAATTGTTTTTTGTTCATAGATATAACGCTTCACACCATCGGATATGAAACCATTCGGCAAATCATCTGAGTGATATTGTCCTAACGCTTTAATCTTATTAAAAGCAGTGTTCATAAAATTCACTGCTTTAATTTATGGGTCATTTGGTGAAGGAGCTACGAAATCAACCTGCAAAAATATTGGTCTTAAATAACGTTTAAATCGTCGTGCCTTCTGATCGATCTGTTCCCATTGGAAGGCAGTTTCATCATATTTTATATTTGTAGTAATCTGTTTCGCTATGGATTACAGTTTCTAACTTCCAGAATAGTAAATGCACGGTCTTGAATATCCTAAAAGGGAGTATTGGCAGGAATATGATCATCAGTGAATATTTTAAGCAGTTCCCCTGCTTTTTCTATGTCTCGATTACTCTCTGTATAGCACTCGTAAACTCGTTCTTTTGCTGCTAATTTAGACCCCTTAAGCTATATCTGTGTCTTGTGTTTATGGAAAAAGAAACTTCCTACCCCGAAAAAGCAGTAATAACAACTGCTAAAGAACATGACCGTGGTTACCTAGATTACGAACGTTTTGCCGTATGACCGATGATGGCTACTTTTTTAAACGCTAGTATTCGGGAATTTTACAACTTGGAAGGTGTGGTACATTTCAGTGGCCGTAATCATCATCACCCTTTTCAGAATTGAATACCTCTTAAACTGTCCACTCCCCTTCTTTATTTCCTTTAAAAATGCATTTAATAATTCACATCTTTTATCACTTATCCTTATAATTTGTTATAATATTCCATACGAGGAGGATTTGTATGATAAAACTACAACCTTTTACTAGAGATGACTATAATGAATTAATCGCCAATATAGACTCAAAAAAAATGTTGCTTCAATGGGGAGGACGTGCCTTCAAACATCCATTAAATACCCAGCAGCTCGATAATTACTTGAGTAGCAATACTAGAATTATATTTAAAGCAGTAAATGATTTAAATTATTCTATTGGGCACATCGCACTGCAAGATATCGATTTTCAAAACAGGACTGCTCGAATTGGTAAAGTACTAGTATTTAATAATACCGAAAGAGGGAAAGGATACGGATTAAGGATGATCCAATGTGTTCTAGAGTTAGCTTTTAAAAAATATGATCTTAATCGAGTAAGCCTAGGGGTTTTTGACTTTAATGAGCCTGCTATTCGTTGTTATGAGAAGGCGGGGTTTGTAAAGGAAGGGTTATTAAGGGAAGTATGTAGATATGAAAATGAATTTTGGAACCTATACGAAATGGGTATCTTGAAAAGGGAATGGATAATTCTTAAAGAAAAGTGCAGTGAACAAAAATAGATTCACTCCAATGTCTTTATAATTAGTGATTTTTTACGGATATTCCAGCAGACACATAGAATTTCGGAAATATTAAGACTGGAAAATAAACATTATAAAAAAGCTGTAGACTCGTCTAACAACAAATTTAGTTTCGGATTTCTTTTTAAAACAAAGTGGGAGGCTGTCTCATAGTGGAAGAGACAGCCGTTGTTCATGTTTAAAATTTGTTCTCAGGTTTAACAATCCTTTGCTTTGCTATAATGCAGAGGTGGCGGTATTAACCAGCCTTTTTCTTTATTAAGTCGAAGTACTTTTGCACCAAGAGTTGCCTTTTGAACATGGAATTGTCCAAACATCATTGCAATATCTTCGCGGATAGATTGCCCCATAATTTGGCTACAGGCAACTAATCCCGCTGCAATATTCATGGAAAGGGACTCAGCTATTTCAGGATCTTGAAAACGAGCCCCAGTTGGAATATCTTCTAGACATGCTTCAGGTCGATCAGGAGGAGTTGGAGGTAAACCGACACCATTCTCCTTTAGAAGTGTCTCAATTTGTTTAATTTCTTGTTGTCCACCTTGGATGGCTTCTTCAAGTAATTTACGTAAATCTTCATCCCCCGTATGATTTAGGTGGGTTTGACAACCCGCAATTAAACCTTTTGCTGTCATCAAGAAAGACCAAGTACTAAATACTTCACCATAATGCATAGGTTCATCTTTCGGATTTCCACTTAAAATTCCCATTGCAATCCTCCTAATGATCTTCATCTGTAGTGCCACCCCATTTCGTGCACAATGTTAGGGTTGCCGAAATATCTCATTTCATAGTTCATTTATTTAGCTGAGTCCAAGTTCCTTTTTCTTCATATGTTTAATAAAGAAGGAACATATGTATGTTGTTAAAAAATGCAAGAACCTATTCATCCCAACACAAATTAAAAGCGGGAATTTGTGTTTTGATAAAACAAATAATGAACTAAAGACGATTAGGGAATATTGGAGAATATGAACAATAAAAATGCCTGACCATTCCTCATAATGGTTAGGAATGAGGAAAAGATGCCATTTTTTATTTGCTTCTGTGGCGAATTTAGATGTAGAACCCTATTAGAAGTTAAAACTAATTTCGTCTGAGAGCGAATCTCAGACAATAGAAAAATGGACATTATTTTTGCAAGAATCCTCTATATCGAGCAAATGTTCTATGATAAACTAGAAGTAAAGATAAGTAGGCCTTATCTTTACTATACATAATATTATTATGATTAACTAATATATCTATAGGAGACGATGGTATGAATGAATTGATTCCTTTTCATCAAATGACGAGTGAGCAATTTTTAACGAAACTGCAAACTCAATTAGAACATAGACATCTGCTCGATGAACATCGAAACCTTTCACTTTCTGATTGCTCTGAGCAAGAATTTTTGGAATTCTTTTTTATAGAAAAAATATTTTCACATGAAAAGAAACTTTCCCCTCACACCATTAAAGCCTATCGATCAGATGCAAAAACATTGCTAGTCTTTTTATCAGAACATAAGCTGTCATTCCGGGACATCGGTTATCCAGAAGTTAAAGCCTATAATAAATATATTCGAGAAAAATATGCCCCTAAATCGGCTATTAGAAAATTAGAGTTCTTTCGAAGATTATTAGACTTTGGATATGAAACACAATTTTATCAAGTTCACCTCTCTACTTGGATTTCCAAACCATCAGCAAAAAAAGGACATTATATAATAGAAGAAACTCGTTCAGAAGCGGCGCAAACTCGTATTCAAGTAAGGGAGCTGAATCAGAGAGATGCGGAATATTTGATCTCCTTCTTTCCGAAGATTGTGAAAGCCCATCAAAATCGTGAACAATTAGAAAAGCGGAATATTTTGATTGGTTATCTTCTCTACACGACAGGACTCCGTGCAAGTGAGCTACTAAGCTTAAACTGGGGAAGTTTTCGTTATAATTATCAAGGATATCTATATGCAGATGTAATTGGTAAAGGCAATAAGCCACGTACAATTCCGATTAGAGATGAAACAAAAGACCGCCTATTTGATTATCGAAAAAGTCTTGGAGAATCCACTGAAATTAATCCGGAAGATGTGAGTCCTCTTTTCTTCGCTTTATACAATAAGAAAAAGCCATATGAAGATAAAAAAAGATTAACCTATCCTAGTCTTTATAAAATAGTGAAACAAGCGGTTCATTTGGCCGGAAAGCAATCGAAAATTTCCCCACACTGGTTTCGGCATACGTTTGTTACGATGTTACTCGAACAGGATGTTCCCTTAGCCGTTGTTAAAGACTGGGCAGGGCATTCAGATATTTCCACTACTAATATTTATTTAGAACGGGTAAACCAGGATCATTCGCATCGTCATTTAAATAAGGTGAATTTGTTTAGATAAAATCCATTAGCCTAAAAGATTATTCTGGCGGATAAGGGGCTACCCTAATTAAAATCCCGATTGGTCTTCAATCATGTCGATCAATCGGGATGATTTTTCTTTTAAAATGGTTTGTTTTTTCATTATTACTTTAATACTCGAAATGCTTCGATAAAATCTTGCGGATTGGATTGAATTTGAAAAGGGAATACTCCTTGATTCGTATGTAAATATAAAATACCAGTTCCTGTTGAAAAAGGTTTATAAGATAAGTCGAATACGTCTTTTAAGAAAAAGGATTGAGAACTAGTAACAATTTTATCTTCGAATAAGTCTAGGGAATGCTGTACTTCAACGCTATATTGTTTATTCCACTCGATCCTTCTTTTTACTGTAAAATACGATTGTGAGGAAATTCTTTTCATAAGATCACTCCCATCCATAAAGAAAATTGTATAATAGTCGATATCAACAAACAGAGGAGGATTCGACATGAATTCAAAACAGTTAGAGGAAAAAATCATTGAAAATTATCAAAAGGACGAGAAAATGATGATTCTTGTCTTTGCACAATGGTGTATGAATCATCATTTAGACCCACTACAATTATACAAAAAAGCCTACCCAAACCAAATGGAAAACCCTGCTTTGAAAGAGGCTTTGGCTTTAACCGTTACGAAAGAAGAATCTGGACCCATTTCAAATGAAACAGTATTAGGTGTCCTATCTTTATTCGGAAACGATGAATTGGCCTTTATCATAACAGAAGAAATCGCCAAAATGGAATAAGGAATCGGGGATCATGCCTGATTCCTGTCAAAAGTTCCCCATTATATACGGATAAGAGGATAAATGATGGTTCTGCATTATTTAGTCCGAGAATGATTATTTATAAAACGTGAAATTTGCACATAGTGATTCCTTTTTTTTTTTTCTCTCTCTCTTTGCTATTTTCCCAGTTATATCTACTCAGTATTCCTATCCGATATCTATGTCTAGTAAATAAAAAAAGACCATCCACATTTGGGATGGTTATCTAGTGTGTTTTCATTTTGACCCATTTGCAAATTTGGTTCAGAGCGTCATCTGTATCGTTTGCTTTGATATAGATTTTTTGTGTTTCTGGGTACTGCTTTTCTGTATGCTTATATAAAGGATCATAATAATACTCAAGTAATTGAGCTACTGCATGTGAGTAATTTTCAGATTTTAAATCTTTTTCAATTTGATTGGCTACGGGTGTATGGATCCGTCTTTTAATTCTAGAAAAAGCTTCGATACACTCTTTTTGATAATTCCATGGTTTGTAATCATCTAAAATATGGACAACCCTTTCTTCCATTGGTATTTCAATAAATAGTTGAATTGCCTGATCTTTCTTTTTAATTATAAAATCTGGAAGTGTCACCCTGCCAATTCTTTTACTCTCCCCTTCAAATAACACGAACGGTGAGGTTTGGATTTTTTCAATTTCTTCAATGAGTAATGCATCGAACTTTTTCTGATTATGAGGTTCTAATCCAATTTGTCCAAAAATAGACCCCCGATGATTGGCCAATTTTTCTAAATCTAAAATCGAGTAGTCCTTTTCTTTTTTTAGACGGCGAAGAATGGTCGTTTTCCCAGTCCCTGTGCAGCCATTTAAAACATATGCTTCAGGTTTTAATTGTAATGTATCAAGCTTTTTGACGCCCCAATTTCGATAAGATCGATATCCCCCCTCCAAACGGAAAACGTTGATTCCCATTAAATCGAGGACAGTAGCGGTCGTCTTACTTCGCATTCCCCCACGCCAGCAAAAAACCGCCTTTTGACCACTTAATCCTGCAAATTGTTGAACAAACTGTGGTAATTTTGCTGAAGCAATTTCAAGACCTCGTTCTTTCGCAGCCTGAACACTCACTTGCTTATAGATCGTTCCAACTTCAGCCCTTTCAGCATCATTAAATAATGGGATATTCATACTGCCCGGAATCGTGGCGTTTTCGAATTCAGATTCTGAGCGCACATCAATTAATTTTATTTTCTGTTGCTGTTTTAAAATAAGTAAATTTTCAATGGAAATATCTTGGAACACAATGGTCTCACCTTTCTAAATATGTAAGAAGCTTCCTGTTTCAACTCAATATGAACCCAACATAGGTATCCCTCTATATTGTACATCAGTTTATATCCTTAACGAAAGTCTGTTATCCTTCCCAAACGGTTGTAAACGAAAAAAATGCCCAAAAGAATCGGGCATTTATTATGCGTTTCATTATTTTACTTATTTGTCGTTTGACCGGATAATATTTCTTGAGAAGCTTCCATTAACGTAGACATATTCGATGTTGGACTGCCATTTTGCTTTTTAAAATTATTCAGGATGTTTTGAATAGACTGAGACTGTGTTGTATTTGGATTCCGATTCTTCCCTAATCCAAATGCAGCAGCACTCATCCCAAGACCTAACAATGAAGTCCAAAAAATTCCTCGATTCTTTCTTTTTCTACCAAATATATTCAACATATTTTGTTTCCTAGCCATATTGAAAAATGTCTTTATCCAATTATTCACTGCCACACACTTCCTCTTTAAAAGTTTGAAAAGCATTTGCCTCTCATCTTCTAATATGTGCTGGATTGGGAAGAATGATAATGGCAATGTTTTCGTATAATCCTAAGTTTGGATGGCATACGAATGATTATGTCTAAAACATTTCATTTTTTTCCCATGATTCCACCATTTTATGGGCTGTATGTGGGTCATATCCTTTACCAAGTAAAAAAGAGATGGCGGCTACTTCGGTTAATGCGTGTGAAAATGAAGTATAGGTCGCTTCCTGTAATCCATAATTGACAAACGGATAGACAGCATTCAATGTTTCACTTTGTAAATTTCTACAAAGCATGTATTCCGGATTATAAAAATATGGTTGATTATACATTTGTTTCTCCCTCCTTACTCTCTCTCCTCGTAGGATCGCACTTATGCTATATAACTAAATGGGTAACCTTTTTTAGTAATACGGGTAAAATGGCGGATAAGGATAGTATGGGTATGGATAGTATGGATACGATAAAAAATATGGAAGTAAAGCTACGGCTGCAAGACTTGCAAGTGGGAATATTCTTCGTCTATAGCGTCTGAATCCCCTTCTACGGGGGAATCCATAAAATTGCCGATCATCCATTTCATCATGTTCTCTTTCCATGATATCCTCACCAACTAACACTTTCATATGATCCCGATCCACAGATTCGATAATCCCATCGAAAGAGCGTCCATCATGAGTAGTCATAATCACATGGTGATACCGATAATTCCTGCATTTTTCATGTAAATTTCTTAATAAATCCTCCCTATTTTCAATTTCATTATGGTTTTCAGTCATTTTTACCCCACGTCCCCTTTCAACATATATGATATTCGACTAGTAGTGGGATGTGACATTTCATTTGTTTACATATGATTTTTATAAAAAGGACATAATAGAACAAGAAGAAAAAAGATATCCGCCATTGACAATAAGGATGTGACCCTCATGGATTTCTTTTTAAGTCAAGATTCACTTACCGCTATTCAGTGGATTTTAAGAGCCATTGTAGGTTTTTTCTTTCTTATCATCATTACGAAAATCATGGGGCAACGTTCGATCTCCCAATTACGCTTTCTCGATTTTGTGATGGCTTTAATCATTGGCAATATTATTGCCCATCCTTTATCAGATGAGAAGTTGGGTTTAAAAGGTTCAATGATTACGACGACTGTTTTAGTGGTTTTGTATGTATTCGCCGTGTTGTTAAGCTTAAGATGGGTTGCTATAAGAAAGTTCTTTGATCCCTCTCCTATCACCCTAGTTGAAAATGGGAAAGTGAAGTATGAGAATCTAATGAAGGCTAGAATTACGATTGATCTTCTTTTATCGGAAATACGCAGGGAAAAAATCGAAGACCTCCAAAAGATTGCCCTTGCCATTTGGGAACCTGGGGGAAAGATTTCAATCTTTTTAGATCCGAAACATTTACCCCTTACCGCGACTGATCTTTCATTTGCCAAAAAGCCGTTTCATTTACCTAAAATCATAATTAAAGAACGAAAAATTATGTACGACGAATTACAAAAGCTAGGAAAAGATGAAAGCTGGGTTCTCAAGGAAATTGAACATACATACGCTACAAAATTAGAGGATGTACTAATAGCGACTATCGATCAAAACGAACAATTCCATATTGTTTTATATGACAACGACAAGTGTATTTATCGATAAAATAAACCATTGTTTCAGTAAAAAATCAGAACATTAAAAACCCAGCATCCTCTTGGATGCTAGGTTTTAATGTTAGAATCATTTATCAATCGTCGTCACACGGACTGCATGGTTTAGGTTGTTCCGGTTGTGGATCGCTAGAGGTTACCCCAAGAGTGCCTTCAGGAAATCTTGGAATGACGCGAAGTGATTGCACTTGATGTTGTTGCACTTGTAATACTTTTACATATAGATCCATTACAATCTTTTCACGTAATGTGTCAAATTCTTCTTCTGGCCCTACTCTTTCTGGTGAAAAATCAAGCTCATAGAAATTTGCCCCTAGTAATTCGCCATATGGTTGTTCATTGTATTTTACAAGATTTTGGAAGAAATATTTATCTAAGCGTGGAACTTGATCATTCTTATCACTTAAGAAATGGGCTTTACTACTATCAGAAATGCCCACGATCGGAGTCGTGATAAAATCTCCTTCAGTCAATTCTGCAAAACCAGAAAACTCTACATCAGCAATTCTGTCACGCAAAGTGCCTTGACAAGCAGCAGAAGAATACTCAATATTTTTACGAATAAATCCGGAGACAAATAATTTAGCTCTGATGACTTCAAAATAGTCTGTATTTGCAATTCTTCTAAATCTTACAGGGACAAGTTTTACTTGCTCTAAAAATACGTTTTTCGTCACTCGTTTAATTTCTGTTGCAGCAGGGGAAAGTGGAATTTCAGATTCTACAACAATTTGGAGTGTGCGCTCAGCTACTGTTACTGGGACTTTAATAATGGGTCTGGAAGGAGGAAATACAGAATCAACTGCCTCGTCAAATAGTGGAATTTGTTGGGTACTTTCAACTGGACAAGCTGGATCAAATGGTGGTTTTGGATTACAATTTCCCATAATAACCTCTCCTTTTATTTTTTTTGAGGAATGTTATTCACTCATTCCTATATTATGATTCAATAATTTTTTTGTTTGGGTTTGTATAAGGTGTTCGATATTTTAATAGATTTTAAATATTTATAGGGAAACAGGAATAATCTAAAAAGTTTTTTCACTCGGGTTGTATGATCATGAAAAGTGAAGGTTGATTGAAAACACCCAACATATCCATTTTCATATGTTGGGTGTATTAAGTTCATCTAAGATTTTTTTCATAAACTTATATGAACGATTGAATTAAAGACCGAGAGTGCCTTCAGGAAATCTTGGAATTACGCGAAGTGAATTCACTTGATGTTGTTGAACTTGTAATACTTTTACATATAGATCCATCACGATCTTTTCACGTAATGTGTCAAATTCTTCTTCTGGCCCTACTCTTTCTGGTGAGAAATCTAGCTCATAGAAATTCGCTCCTAGCAATTCTCCATATGGTTGTTCATTGTATTTTACGAGATTTTGGAAGAAATATTTATCCAAGCGTGGAACTTGATCGTTCTTATCACTTAAGAAATGAGCTTTACTACTATCAGAAATACCAACGATCGGAGTCGTGATAAAGTCATCTTCTCTCAATTCCGCAAATCCGGAAAAGTCTACATCAGCAATTCTGTCACGTAAAGTGCCTTGACAAGCAGCAGAAGAATACTCAATATTTTTACGAATAAACCCGGAGACAAATAATTTGGCTCTAATTACTTCAAAATAGTCTGTATTAGCAATTCTTCTAAATCTTACAGGGACAAGTTTTACTTGCTCTAAAAATACGTTTTTCGTCACTCGTTTAATTTCTGTTGCAGCAGGGGAAAGTGGAATTTCAGATTCTACAACAATTTGGAGTGTGCGCTCAGCTACTGTTACTGGGACTTTAATAATGGGTCTGGAAGGAGGAAATACAGAATCAACTGCCTCGTCAAATAGTGGAATTTGTTGGGTACTTTCAACTGGACAAGCTGGGTCCAAAGGAAGGTTTTCATTACTCATCAAAAAACAACTCCTTTTTGTTTTGAGTTTTTTCAACTCTACAGTAATACCTTATGTTGGAAGAATATTTTTGTCTAGGCAAGTAAGATAGTCAGATGATTTATTTTTAAGTGTTGTTTGATTCGCTTATTGCACATAAAGTGGTCCTGATCTTTTGGTTTTGCAAAAGGTGGACGATTAAATTAAGAGCAATTTGTTGATGGAGTCGACTGCTCTTCGGTTGTGGGGAGTCTTTATATTGTAAAGGGAGAGCAGAATAGGTGATTTGTTGTTGAATCTCCCCTTCAAGTTGTAATTTTCCCTTTGTAGCTGCACAAGTCCCATCGCTTAATGGCTTGGTATATTTAGTAGGGATAAACTGGCAACGATTCAAGCTTACATGTTTCAAAATTTCCTTTAAAGACAACACTTCCTGTTCAAAGCCCACTTGATCTGTCATTTCGAATTCAATTTCATATTCCCCTACAACTACTGGGATTCTTACCGCTATACAATTGTATTCGCAGTTTGCTAGCTTCCCTTCCTTTTTTTTTGAAGGGGTATGGATGGTATTTGCGATTGTTTTATAAATTCTGTTGTTTTTTAAAGGTTGTAGCTCATCATCCTTAGTAAAGCTAATCATTTCATCCATTGTGGATCGAACTAACTTGCATTCCAGTGGATCAGGATAATTGGTTTCTGTATGAAGAAATTCTGAATAAATGTCTGGCTGTTGGATTCGATCATGATCCATAAAGAATTTTGCAGATTGTTGTATAATGTCTCCAAATATCGGAGGATGAAGAAAATCGCCAATCTCCACAAAGGTTGAAAAAGGACGTATGATCGTTTTTGTAAAAACCTCTCCTCTGTCCTGAATTTCAATTCGTTCCTTGGTTGGTGGCGCGCCATTAACCTCTCTTGGCTCCTCGGTAGTTTCTATTGAAAGATTAGTAAATGTCGTTCCTTTTTCATTATGATCCTTTTTACGAACATTTAGATGGGATTCTTGTTTTTGGCCTGATGAAAGAAATGAGTCCTCCCCTATCTTATTTATTACAGACTTAACCGCACTGGCTCGTTGACTTTGTATTTTTCTTAAGGCTACAATCAATTCCCGAATTGATTGGGGGGAGATCTCCTTCATGACAGTGACTAACTGAAGCAATTTCTTTTCTTTGACTACTCGATCAACATCATGGATTTCTTTGATCTCCACATTCTTTTGAGATCCTAATTCATCAACATGGCTTATTGGTTCAGAAGGTAATAAGCGAAAAGCCTGCTGTTGTATAATTTCATTAAGATTTGTTTTCTGTTCTTGTTGAGATTGTTCAATTTCTGATGAATGGGAATCTATATTATCTTTAGTTTCAGTTGAAAATTCCTGAATCGCCATTGAATGATCGGATTTGTCATTTCTATTAACATCTTCATGTTCATCATTCCATTCAAGCGGAACCGTGCAGGCTTCGGGATGAAATAGTTCTTCTTCATCCTTATCCACAATCAGAGCTTCTTCTATTTGTTCTGATTGTGAAGGAAAAGGGGATTGGTGTAAATGCAAGGGTTCCATTAATCTTGTCGACTTATTCGTACCCACTCGCAAGCATTGTAAGTTTTCCAAGATTACATTTAGTTGACGTATAGATTCGGTGGATAACATATTCATAATGGATACTAGTTCAAACAAACTCTTATTATTGTCTGCTTGGGCTACAACATGGGCATCCTCTTGCTCACCTTTCTTTTGAGGTTCTAATTCCGATGCCTCAGGATGTGTTGATTTATGGATTCGTGCTTGCTGGATGATTTCTATTGGATTTATTTTCCGCTTCTGTTGTAGTTGTTCATTTTTGTCCTTCGTTACATCAGGCAACACTCGGGCCTCATTCCAATGCTCTACTTTGTCACTCGTATAAGCTACTTCATTTGTGTCATCCCATTCAGGGTGATCCGTACAAGCTTCGGGATGAACTAATTCATCATCATCTTCATTTTGATGATGTGGGGGATAGTACAATTTTGGAATAATGATATATTCATACGTGCTCTGTTGATTAGCTTGAATGTAGGCTAATTCCCCATAGTTAATCCATGGAGTTTTCATTTCATTCCACTCCCATAAAAATAAATTTCAATATATTTATTTATGCAATGCAGCTAACTTTGGTTCCATATCGAAAAAAACATCTCTTTCCCAAGTGGAAGATGCGTATATTTCCCACTGAAGAAGAGATGTTTTCATTTAGTTTGCCGTGTTCATTTTATGGGAAGCAAGCTGCAGCCGTTTCTTTGCGATCATACCTAATCGAACGGAAAGGACAATGGCTAGTACTCCAAAGAAAACAATCATACCAATGACACCGATCCATCCATGTTCACTATAGAAAGTACCCCCTGCCGTTCCACCAATACTTGCCCCAGCATAGTAGAAAAACAAATATAGAGACGAGGCTTGTGCCTTATCATGTGTTGAAAGTTTTCCTACCCAACCGCTCGCAATGGAGTGAGCGGCAAAAAAGCCAAAAGTGAAAATAGCTATGCCGGCAATTTTCAACCAAAGATTTGAATTTAGCGTGATAACTGCTCCAATTAACAGGATGATTAATGAAATCTGCAAAATTCTTTTTCTACCATGTTGATCGGCCAGCATTCCCATCCAAGTGGAACTGAATGTCCCAACAATATAGACAAGGAAAATAAATCCAACCAATGTTTGGCTTAGGGAATAAGGGGGTGCAACTAATTGAAATCCAACATAATTATACAAAGTCACAAATCCACCCATGACTAAAAACCCAATCGTAAATAAATGAATTAACCCAGGTTCTTTGAATTGACTCATAAGTGATTTAACTAGTTTTCCAATCTCGAATTTTCGTGGCTGGAAATGAGTTGAATTCGGTAAAGCAAACCAGAAAAATATACTCGCTAGTAGACTTACAATACCAATCCCAACAAGAGCAATATGCCAATTAAAAAAATCAGTTAATATCCCACTAATGACCCTGCCGCTCATTCCCCCAATTGAATTCCCACTAATATATAGTCCCATCGCCATCCCTAAACTTTTCGGCTCGATTTCTTCCCCGAGATAAGCCATAGCAATCGCTGGTAATCCCCCTAAAGTGATTCCTTGTAAAATTCGAAAAAACAATAAAAAATGAAAATTTGGACTCAAAGCCGTTAAGATGGCTAATATAGAAGAAAAAACTAATGAAATCGTCATGATCGATTTGCGACCATATACCTCCGACAATGTCCCGATCAAAAGCATACTAATGGCAAGTGAAATCGTTGTGGAGGATAAAGTTAAGCTTGAGACAGCAGGTGAGATATGAAATTCATTTGCAATCTCAGGTAATAAAGGCTGGGTACTCCAGAGAATTGCAAACGTGCTAAAGCCTCCAGCAAACAAAGCCCAATTGGCTTTTTTAAAATTGGTTGTTCCTCGTTCTAAATAACTCATGCTGATAAAACCCCTTTGTTTCACACCTTATGTAAAGCTGACATTTAAAAATCAATTACGGATCTTAGGATGTCTTATTTTGTTCTTGAACTCTTTTACATCATGATCAATCTTTCGCTTAGGTAATAGATCCCTTCCCTCAATCCAATTAATGCCAATTCAACATAAAATCCTCGTTTACTTTTTCTTTAATCATACTCCAAACATCCCATTACTTCCAATTGTTAATTTGCATCCTATCCATGCATATTGGTCATGAAAGAACACCTGTTTTTATTGAATAATTTAAAAAAGGTGACCATTGCTTTCATCCAATGGCACCTATATTATAGAAGAAACTCGGTACAAACGCATTTTTCTATTTGTATGACCAACATCATGAAATACAAGATTAAGGTCGCTTTACATGATTATTTTCTTTAAGATGAATGACGACCCCTTGAACGAGTCGGATATTCTCGTCTGGAACTTTGCCTTCCTCTGCTTCTTCACGGCGTGCCCAATTCCTCATAATAATGAACATCGCAATTCCATAACTTAAGAGTTGAATGGTCTTTAGAATGCCCCCAGCTAACTGATGATCATATCTGCCCGTGAATGCAGGAAGAAGACCGAATGAAGCAATTTCAGACATTTGATAGCTTAAATTTTCTCCGATAAGTAAATAAATCCCAATTGGCATTAATAAAAGCGATAGTAAGAAGATATAGCATATCCTTCCAAACTCAGATAGATTTTTCAATCCAGGAACTTGAACGATAATCGTCCACCACACAAATAAGGCAGCAGCAAATAATAATAATTGATATAGAAATGAGAAAAATGGACTCTCATGTATCACATTAAAGACTCTAGGTGTTAAGTAAAGGGTTAAGGCCACATTGAATGTGATCCCTGTAAACCAAGGGTGCAATAAAAAGTTCATCAGTTCTTTCTTTTGATGGTTCCAAAAATACTGCCGGATCCTCGTCATAGGTAAGCTCAAAATAAAAAACGGTGGGATGACAAATAACAGAATCGACAGACCAAGAACATGAGCGCTAAATAGATATTGATCTGCCATCACATTAAATGGACTTCCATTCATTATGTAAAAAAGAATGAGTGAAATATAAAAATAGTTCATCTGCTTTTTGGAGACAGCCTCTTCATGATCTGACCCGATCACGAAACGTTTATACAAATAAGCAAACAACAAAACTACAAGGAAATAAACGGGATTCCACCACTCATACCAAGTTTGTTGAGATATTAGTTTTTCACTAAACAAAGGACTCCTCCCTTTCACACAATCATGATTAAACGCATGAATATTCAATATTTTCATTATATCATAGGCGAGAAAATAGTCGATGGATACGTTTTTAATTAAATAATGGGGATGCCCAATAGACACCCCCACAAAGTAGTTAAACCATCACTTTACAAATGTCATTCGTAAATTCAACCGGATCACTGATTGGCAGTCCTTCAATCAGTAAAGCTTGATTGTACAATAGTTTTGTATACAACGTCAGCTTTTCTTGGTCGTGTTCAAATGCATTTTTCAATGATTGGAACACTTCATGTGACACGTTTAATTCTAATACTTTATCTGCTTTTATATTTTGGCTATCCGGCATGGAGTTAAGAATTTTCTCCATTTCAATTGTGACCTCCCCGTCAGTTGAAAAACAAACTGGATGGGATTTTAGTCGTTTAGATGCCCGTACATCTTTAACTTTTCCTGATAGTGTTGTTTTCATGTAATCAAACAATGCTTTGTTTTCTTTTTCTTCTGATTCTGAAGGTTGTTCGTTTTCTGTTTCAAACCCTAGGTCACTACTAGAGATCGATTTAAATTCTTTTTCCTTATAAGTCCTTAACATTCTAATAGCAAATTCATCAATCTCATCTGTGAAATAGAGAACTTCATAGCCTTTATCATGGACTAATTCTGTCTGAGGTAGTTTTTCGATTCGATCATATGATTCTCCCGAGCCATAGTAAATAAATGGTTGGTCTTCCGGCATTCTCTCTACATATTCCGCTAATGTAACCATTTTCTTCTCTTTTGAAGAGTAGAACATAATTAAATCCTGCAGAACTTCTTTATTCATTCCAAAATCACTGTAAACCCCATATTTTAATTGACGACCAAATGATTGATAAAATGTTTCATACTTTTCTCTTTCATTTTTTAAAAGGCTTAGCAATTCATTTTTGATCTTTTTATTTAAATTTTTAGCGATTAACTTCAATTGACGATCTTGTTGTAACATCTCTCTTGAAATATTAAGAGATAGATCTTCTGAGTCCACCATCCCTTTGACAAAGCTGAAATAGTCCGGTAGCAAATCCGAGCATTTGCTCATAATTAATACACCGTTGGAATATAGTTCTAAACCCTTTTCATATTCCTTAGAATAGTAGTCGAAAGGGGTTTTTTCTGGGATAAATAAAATCGCGTGGTACCTAATCGTTCCATCGACACTCGTATGAATCGTTTTGAGGGGTTTATCAAAACCATACCGTTTTTCTGTATAAAATTTCTCATAATCCTCTGTTGTCAGCTCGTTTTTATTTTTTCGCCAAATAGGAACCATACTATTAATGACTTTTTCTTCTGTATATTCATCAAATTCTTCGTTGCTTCCTTCTTTAGGCGTTCTTACGGTTACATCCATTTTAATAGGAAACGATATAAAGTCTGAATATTTTTTTATAATCTCTTTTAATCGGTGTTCATCCAAATATTCATCATACGTTTCATCTTCCGTATTTTCTTTTATGGTTAAAATAATTTCTGTTCCAATATCTTCTTTATTAGCTGGTGTAATGGTATAGCCATCCGCACCGGCAGATTCCCATCTATAAGCGTTGTCACTTCCTAAGGCTTTACTAATCACTGTCACAATATCGGCTACCATAAAGGCTGCATAAAAGCCTACTCCGAACTGGCCAATAATATCATGGCCATCTTTAAGTTCTGTTTCATTCTTAAATGCTAAAGAGCCACTTTTCGCAATCGTTCCAAGGTTATTCTCAAGTTCCCCTTTCGTCATTCCAATTCCGGTATCGATGATCGTAAGTGTTCGCTTTTCTTTATTCGGTATGATCTTTATGTAATAATCCTCTTTTTTAAAACTTAGTGAATCATCTGTTAGGGCTTTATAATAGATTTTGTCCATTGCATCACTCGCATTGGAAATGAGCTCCCGTAAAAAAACCTCTTTCTGAGAATAAATAGAGTTAATCATTAATTCTAATAATCTTTTGGATTCTGCTTTAAATTGGATTTTTTCCATAACTCTCTCCTCCTACATTTCCACTACTATAACGATAGTTAAATGAAGTGTCTAACCAATATTTTTAATACCACAAGTTCAATATTATGTCAATTTATTTACATTTTTAAAACCTATGAGCATATCCTCAATATTCCATTTGCTAAAACGCACAAATTCCTGTATGATTGGTTTGTAAGCTGCTATGTGCGTATGATTAATTAAGTTTTAACCTTTAAGCTGTAAAAGGGAGTTTTATATCGAAGCTGAATTGATAAGTCCCTGTCTAAAGGACTTGGGGAACGAGCATGAAGGTTTCTGCAAACACCCACTTTGAGGAGTGGTGGTTTAAAACTTTCTTATATAATGTACGGCATTTGCGGCTGCTAAACAATTCAAATCAACTAGCCCCGATGATGGAGCTAGTTTTTTTATTTGCTCATATAGAAAAAGTCCCCCAAACACGCGAGGGACTTTTTTACATTTCCTGCTTAAGCGCTTTGTTTTAGCTCTTCTTTTTCTTCTTTAATTTTGGCTAGAATGACTTTTGTTTCATGAACCACGACTCCTGAAAGGCCGAGTAAACCAACTAAGTTCGGGAACGCCATAAGTCCATTCATAATATCAGCAAATGCCCATACGACATTTAAGTTGACAATTGCACCAATAAAAACAGCGATGACGAATACAGCGCGATAATAAATAGCGACTTTTTTGCTAAATAAATAAGTAAAACATTTTTCACCGTAATAAGACCAGCCTATAATTGTAGAACTAGCGAAGAACAATAAACCTAGTGCTACGACCGTTGAGCCGATTGGTCCTAAGAAGTGCGAGAACGAGCTGGTCGTTAATTCTCCCGCTGGAATATCCCCGCCATACATACCAGCCATCACGATTGTAATCCCTGTAATCGAACAAATCACAAGTGTGTCAATAAATACTTGCGTCATGGATACTAAAGCTTGTCTTCCTGGCAAATCTGTTTTAGCAGCAGCAGCGGCGATTGGAGCGGACCCCATCCCAGCTTCATTTGAGAATACCCCGCGAGCAACCCCATAACGGATCACAGCACCGATCGCTCCTCCGGCAACAGCCTGCCCAGTAAAAGCATCTGTAAAAATAAGGCTCACAGCAGCAGGAACAAGATCGAAATTCATAATTAAAATAATTCCACCTGCAATAATATAAAATAGTGCCATAATTGGAACAAAGAAGGCTGTTACTTTTCCAATACTTTTGATTCCACCTATTAGGACTAAAGCGGAAAATACTGTTAACAAAACACCTGTGATCCAAGGACTTACATTGAATGTCGATTTGACTACAGTTGAAACTGCATTGGACTGAACAAGGTTTCCGATTCCAAAAGCGGCAATTGCTCCAAATACCGCGAACAGGACGCCGAGCCATTTCTGTTTGAGTCCCCGTTCTAAGTAGTACATTGGACCACCAGACATCTCTCCCGTTTCATCTTGTACACGATATTTAACAGCGAGCACTGCCTCAGCATATTTCGAAGCCATTCCGAAGAAAGCCGATACCCACATCCAAAAGACAGCTCCTGGGCCACCAAGGAAAATCGCCGTTGCTACCCCAACGATATTCCCAGTACCGACCGTCGCAGCAAGCGCAGTCATCAGCGCCTGAAAGTGAGAAATATCCCCCTCCGATCTTTTATCTTGTTTAAAACTAAAAGCAAGCTTTAATGAATATGGTAGAAGACGCAATTGTAAAAATCCTATTCGAAAAGTTAAATAAATTCCGGTTCCTACCAATAAAATAAGGAGCGGTAAACCCCAAACGATTCCACTTATCTTTTCTAATATTGCTAATATTTCTTTCTGCAATTTCATTCCCCCTATTATAAGCCTACCTAAATATTCTGAAAAAACCAATAATATGTCAAGGTTTATTTTTAAAAATGTTCATGAAATTGTCACAAAGTAGCGATATTATAAGGTGAAATATTCCAAATAATGATTCACCCAGTAGAAATCCCTCACATTTTTTCACAAGAATTAAATAGAAAATACCCCCATATTTCTCCTCCATTTACCCCAAATCAAAATTAAATGAGCGTCCTTTTCTACTAAATAGGACGCTCATTGCATAATATTCATTATTCCTTTTTCATCACCGTTGCGCCACCGTCAATGACCACTTCACCATGTTGATTTCTAACAATCGTTTCTAACAGAATAATCTTCTTTTTATCGATTTTCTCAAGAACGGTCACTTCAGCTTTGACTGTATCTCCAATCTTCACGGGAGCTTTAAAATTAAAGTTTTGTGATAAATAGATCGAATTTTTACCTGGTAATTTCATCCCAATTACGGTAGAAATAAACCCGCCTGTTAAAATACCATGTGCAATTCGTTCTTTAAAAACAGTATCCTTTGCAAATTCTTTATCAACATGTATAGGGTTAAAATCGCCTGTTATTCCTGCAAATTGATAAATATCTGCTTCAGAGACGGTCTTTGTAACACTAGCTTGATCTCCAACTTTTATGTCTTCGTAGGTTAGTTCCCCCATGTTTTCCTCCTAAATGACATCTGATAATGGATCTTATTTTGCGATTGGATTATAAGAATCAAATGATTTCAACAATCCAGTTTGCGTTTGTTTCAATTGTTCAACAAAACTTTCAATCGCTTTGATCACTTCTGCACGGTTTTGTTGTTGTTGATCGATCGCATTTTTGAATGTATTTTCTAAATGAGCATGGGATTTGGACAGCATTTCTAAAGATGCCTTCCCAGGACTAAATGCTAGTGTCTGAGCTTTATTCCCAAGCTCCTCTACTTTATCTGACCATTCTGAGAAGGTTTGACTAGCATACTCGTTTTGTGCCTTGTTTAAGGCATCTTGGAAACTGGACTTCCATTCAGAAGTTACTTTTTTCGAATCTTCCTCTAGTCTTGAAAGTTGGTCACTAGCTGATTGGATCCAGTCTTTTTGACCTTCAAACATTTGAATAGATTTTGATTCTGCAGCATCTTGGAATGAATAGAATGTCTTATAACTATTAAACCAACTATCCCAAAAAACATCCAATACATTTACCGACTTATTAGCATCTCTTTTAGTAGCCATGATTCATAACCCTCCATCATCTTAATAGTGATTATTAAGGCCTTAAAGCTGACCTTATTATAAAAACTTATACAGTCTGTTTAAAAAATAGACTGTATAAATTTCATAAAAAATCAGGTGCTTATTCTTAGATGCGTTTGTCTCTAGTTATTCTCGTCATCATTTGTTGTCATAAAGCTAGGTGGTGTGAAAAATTGGCTGTACATATTGAAAAATTGATCCAACATTTTTTGATAATGACCAAGTGAATCAGCCCATAGTTGTAAATATTGCTCCCCTGCTGAAGTCAGTGAATAAATTCGTTTTGCTGGACCACCTGCTGATGTATCCCATTCAGATGTAACGAGTTCATCCTTTTCCAATTGGCGAAGAATTCGGTAGAAGTTCCCTTGATCTATGGAATGAAACCCAAATTGAATGAGTTTTTGCATTAATTCATAACCATGTGCATTCCAATCTCTTAATAATAGTAAGAGTACTGGAATCATAAAGTTCTTTGGTGTGCCCCCTACTCTCTTCTTCGCACTTTTCTCCTCTTTTGGATTCTTATGATTTGAAACCATTTCCCAATCACCTACTAACAATTTGTGTTACTCATATATGTAATTTACACCTATATGAAAATAAAGTCAACATTTACTTTTTCGACAAAAGCCCACACAATTGCCCTTAATTGGTGAATCCTTACAAGGCAAGCTGTCGAATTATACAGCATTTGAGTGTAATTTCACGTTTTTTTTATAGTTCGTTCTGGCACAAAATATATTATCCTAGGTTATGTAAGAAATTTAAAAAATTTCAAAAAGACTAGTCAAGGGAGTTGAGAGTTCGTGACACAACAAACGATGGATCCATTTGCAGTCTGGAAAAGTCTTTATGAGAAAACAGAAGCAAACTGGAATGAAGTCATTCATGAAACGATGCAAAAGGAAGCTTTTTCAGAATGGATGGGGCAAGTGCAAAACGCCTATTTGCAATACCAAGGTGTGATCCAAAAAACAACAGAGCAATATTTAAAGCAAGTGAATATGCCCACTCGTGAGGAAATCTCCAATGTAGCCTCTCTCATTATTAATTTAGAGGAGAAAGTGGACCAGCTAGATCAAAAAGTAGAAGAAGAATTATCGGCGAATGAAACCTCTACTGAGATTTCTAGACTGAAAGCTAGCATCACGAGATTGGATAAAAAAATAGATCGTATGGTGAAGTTAATGGAAGAACAGGTGGAAAAAACTCAGGTTCCTTCTCAAAAAACACCACAAAAACCTGCCGCAGCACAACAGACAGAGGCCAATAAAAAAGAATCTTAATAAGTATTGATAAATCTTCTATAAAAAATAGCTACGTAAGGAGTGTTTTGTAAATGACTATTATCGAAAAGAAACGTGTTCAAACTAGTGAAGAGGCTAACAAATTAAACGGGAAAGTTGTCATTGTAACAGGAGGTTCCCGTGGGATTGGTGCTACCATTGCGAAAGAACTAGCAAAAAAAGGGGCAAATGTTGTCATTAATTACAATACAAGCTTTGAGTCAGCTGAGTCCGTTGTAGATGATATACAACAATTCGGCGGAAGTGCACTGGCCTGCAAAGCAGACGTAGCCAATTTAGAAGAGGCTCAATACTTAATCGAGAAAACCAAAAGCCAATTTGGGAAAGTAGACATTCTAGTTAATAATGCCGGAATTACACGTGATCGTACATTCCGGAAATTAAGTGAAGAAGAATGGAATGAAGTCATTAATGTAAACCTTAATAGTATCTATCATACTACTTCCGCAGTTATTAATACGATGTTAGATCAAAAATATGGACGAATCATTAACATCAGTTCAATTATTGGCCAAGCGGGCGGATTCGGACAAACGAACTATTCCGCGTCCAAAGCGGGAATGATCGGTTTCACAAAATCACTTGCTTTAGAAACAGCGAAAAGCGGAATAACCGTCAATGCCGTTTGCCCTGGCTATATTGAAACTGAAATGTCTGCTGCGATTCCAGACAATATTTTAGAATCAATTGTTTCAAGAATTCCGATGAAACGCTTAGGATCTACCTCTGAAGTGGCTGAAGCCGTGATCTTTTTAGCGAATAGTGATTATATTACAGGTCAATGCTTAAATGTAAACGGCGGAGTATATATGTAACTCAAATCTTGAAAAATAAACCCACTTTCATGAAGATGCTTTAGTTGTCCCTTGTACTATTTGTTGCAAATGAAGGAGGAAATCAATGGTGTATTCTACGACAAAAGAATTGGAATCTTGGGTCAATATGATGCCTGAGGTTGTACAAAAAAATTATGATCGGTTTAAACGAGTTTCTGAAGTTTTAGTAAAAGATCCTGAACCGCAAGTTGGACAAACCCCTAAGGAAGTCATTTGGACGAAAAATAAAAGCAAGTTATACCGCTATCAACCAACAAAGGAGAAAACAAATAAGGTCCCTATATTAATGATTTATGCCCTTATTAATAAACCTTATATTTTAGATTTAACTCCTGGCAGTAGCTTAATTGAATATTTGACAAATCAAGGACATGATGTGTACCTTTTAGACTGGGGTACACCAGGATATGAAGATCGAAACATGAAGCTAGATGATTTCATTTTAGATTATATCCCTCGTGCAGTTCAAAAAGTGCTGCGGACGTCCAATGCGAATGAAGTGAGCTTACTCGGTTATTGTATGGGGGGGACGATGACATCCATTTTTGCCGCCCTTCATCCTGAGTTACCAATTCGTAATTTAATCTTCTTAACTAGCCCATTTGATTTCTCTGATACAGGACTATTTTCAAATTGGCTTGACGAGCGCTATTTTAATTTAGATAAAATGGTCGATACATTTGGTGTAATCCCTCCAGAAGTAATTGATCTTGGAAATAAATTGTTAAAACCACTTGTGAATTATATTGGACCTTATGTTACCCTTGCCGATCGGGCTGAAAATGAAGATTTCGTGAAAAGCTGGAGTCTTATGCAAAAATGGGTACATGATGGAATTCCGTTTCCAGGGGAAGCTTACCGACAATGGATCGGTGATTTTTATCAAAAAAATAAATTAATCAATGATGAATTATATATTCGCGGGCAACAAGTAAAGTTAAGCAATATTAAAGCAAATATTTTGAATATTGCTGCTCAGCGTGATCATATTGCTGCCCCTGAACAAGTTGAGCCGTTATTAGATAAAGTCGCAAGTAAAGATAAAACATATCATATTATGCCTACAGGCCATGTATCTGTCGTTGTTGGTGGCAGTGCTGTTAAGAGAACTTATCCAACGATCGACCAATGGTTAACAGAGCATTCTAAATGATGTACATAGAAAAAACCTTCGTATCCGAAGGTTTTTTCTTGATTGAATGGAAAAATTATTGGACATTATTCTAAAAACTTCTCAGGATAAAATCCTTCTGCTAATGTTTTCAACGCAATTGTACTGCGAACTCCCTCGGAACCTGCGGACAATGGAAGGACGACGAAACGTTTTTCTTTTACTGCTTTTACTGCCTGTAAAATTGGGTGATTTTCTAAAAATTTCTTCTTCTGTTCAACGGTCTCTTCCCCATAATCCATGATGACAATCACTTCTGGGTTTCGTTTTACAACTTCTTCCCAACTTGCGCTTGTCCATCCTTTTTCAATATTTCCAAAGATATTCTCCCCACCGGCCCGTGTAATTAAATCATTCATAAAGTTTTGGGCTGCAGTAAAAGGTTCCTTTTCTCCACTATCATAAATAAACACTGGGATAGGGTCTTTCACCTCACCAATTTTCGCTTCAATTTCATTCATTTCTTTTTCAATTTTATTTGTCAGTTTCTCCGCTCGGTCCTCTACCCCAAATATCTTTCCAATATTATAAATATCTTGAAAGACATCCTCCATTGTGGGAGCAACTTTATTAGAAGATTCATGCAAGTAAGCGTTGATTCCATCTTTCTTCAATTGTTCAATCGTCCCCACCCCTTTTTCAGTGAAGGCGCTTTTCCAACCCCCATAAACAAAATCAGGTTCTGAAGCAATTAACACTTCATAGGATGGGTATTTCTTTGAAAGTACTGGAATATTCTTATATGCTTCTTCATATTCTGGCAAAATTTGATCATCTAAATAAGCAGTACCAACCATTGAGTCCTCTAATCCAAGAGCAAGCATAATTTCTGTTACATGTTGATTAAGGCTCACTGCTCTTTTTGGAGGTTCTGTGATCTTCAGTTCATGATCAAGATTTTGAATCGTCACAATTTCTTTATTATTCGCTTCTTTGGTTTTCCCTTCTTCTTTCAAACTCCCGCATGAGGCGAGTAGTAAGATAAGAGCAATCAGAATAAAAAATACGTTTTTTTTCATATTCATTCGATCCTTTCTTAACGATCATTCCATTAGATATTTGAAACTTGTTGAAAATTCCGACTTTAGGCATCCTCTTCTGCATGATAGAAAAGATGGATTTTCTTTGTCACGGGATGAGTTCCGATTTCAACATGTACATTGAACACTTCTTTTAACAGCTCCTTTGTTAGGACTTGTTTTGGGGTTCCAGAGGCTACAATCTCACCTTGGTTGAGTACATATAATCGGTCACAATAACATGCCGCAAGATTTAAGTCATGTAAAGCTGCCACACAGGTGACTTGTAATTCTCTAATTAATTCCAATACCTGTAACTGATGGTGAATATCTAAATGGTTGGTTGGCTCGTCCAAAATCATAACCTTCGCTCCTTGAGCAATTGCCCTAGCAATCATCACGCGCTGCTTTTCGCCCCCTGATAATTGGGTAAACCGTTTATCGATATATTCGCTCATATTCACCTGGCTCAAAGCATTCCGAACGATGTGCTCATCCTCGACCGTATCGGGTTGAAGAAATTTCTTATGTGGAGTACGCCCCATCAGAATGATTTCAAAAACATTAAAATCAAAGGCAACACTGGACTCCTGACTCACAACGGAAAGCTGTTTGGCGATTTCTTTCGTGTTTATATCCGTAATGGACCGTCCGTCAAGTTGTATCACCCCTCCATCAGGTTTTAATACACGATACATATTTTTTAAAAGCGTCGATTTTCCACTTCCATTTGGGCCAATGATTCCCACCAATTCCCCATGATGAATAGTTAAAGACACTTGATTGATTATTTTTTTATCAAAAATAGTATAACTTACGTCTTCTACCGAAATTTCCATCCATTATGACCTCCTTAAAAAGAATATGAATTTCTACGTAAAAGCCATATAAAGAAAGGTCCTCCACATACTGCTGTAATAATTCCAATCGGCATCTCTTCAGGAGCAATGATAATTCTTGCACAAATATCTGCCAGTAATAAAAAGCTGGCACCTGCTAAAGCACTGAGTGGCAATACTCTTCGATGATCAGATCCGACTAATAAACGAACAATATGAGGGATGACTAATCCGATAAATCCAATCGCACCACTTACGGCAACGAGTACCCCTGTTAATAGTGAGGTGATGACAATCAGTTTTTTCCGAAAAGAGGTTAAATTTACTCCTAATGTAACCGCTGTCTCATCCCCCATAAGAAGAAGATTCAAAGAGCGGAATTGACTCCAAAGATATAAAAAAGCAATCGTCACAATCAAAGCTGGGATGAATAAATATTCCCAACGGGCTCCTGCGAGACTTCCCATCATCCAAAACATCACATCACGAATTCCTTCTGCTCGAGGTGACGAGATGACAATAAAATTCGTAATAGCTGACAGTATCATCGAAATCGCAACACCGGCGAGCAATAGTCGGACGGTCGATATTCTTCCATTAATTTGTGAAAAAAAGAAAACAAATATGGTAGATAAAAGTGCCCCTAAAAAGGCCGCAAACGATATCGCATATTGACCTAAAAATGAAAATACACCTAAGACAATCACCAATGTTGCTCCTACAGAAGCACCTGATGATACCCCTAATATGTATGGATCAGCCAATGAATTTCTAACAACTGCCTGCACCGCAGTACCGATGATTCCAAGTCCTGCCCCGACAATCACACCTAGAATCACTCTCGGAAAGCGTATGTCCCAAATTATCGTTGCCTCTGTCGATTGGATACTTTCATGGAAGAATGGGAGTTTAGAAAAAACTACTTTCCAAACAGTAAAAGGATGGATGGAAACCGGACCTACCATCACACCGATCGTCATCAATAATAATAATAGAACGATAGATAGGATGATAAACATATAGAAATGTCTAGGTTGTTTTTGAATCTCCAGAAAAATCTCTCCTTTTTAAACTATTTTTCTAAACAAAAAAACACCCATCAGTAAGTAGATGAGTGTAGAACGAGAACTTCATTATGAGAATTTGAACGTTTCCACGTCCTATCTTTTCACCTCCCGAAAAAGATAGTACTATATTGTCTTCAAGGCAAGTCTCCTGACTCATGCATCATCCTAGTTTAAGCCCTTCCCATATCATTTGAGATATAGTGGATATGCTTATTTCGTCTGCATTAACAGTTGCGGGAACAGTTCTGGATTTCCACCAGATTCCTTATCAAGTCCAAAAAAGGACACCTTGAATCCCCTATCATATTAAGTTAACATATTGAGTATATCGATAGTTTTATCATATTGCAATGATGAATAAAGAAAATACCTTATAGATCTACCTTTTACTTGTTTCTACGAATTTCCTCACGTTCTTTATATCCTTTGTCACGTACTTCTTCACGTAATTCGTACCCACGATTTCTAAGTTCTTCGCGGTATTTATATCCTGAATCTCGTGCATACTCACGTACGGTATATCCCCTTTTACGAATGAACTCACGAATTTCATAATGAACAGTACTATCTAAGTCTAAATTTTGTTTCAAATCGTTTGTGAATGCAAGTAATTCATTTTGTTCTTCTGTAGCAAGATTGACCATTTCATTTTGCTTTGTATATAACTCATTCACTCTTGTATTTTGTGAATCATAATATTTATTCACATTTTCAGTTTGCCATGAATGCCATTCATTCAACAGTTCACTCTTTTTTTTATTAAAATAATCTGCAAAAGCCTGTTTTGAATTTACATCCACATACTCGCCTTTTCCAGCATCTGCTACGAGTTTTAATGCTTTTTGCCCGGCATGATCAACGTCAAACCCGATGATGTTAATCACGGCTTTAATATCTGATTGGTTGAGTTCCTTTGCAGCTTGGACTGGGTCACCACCACATGTTTCAATCCCATCACTCACAATATAAATAATATTTTCGACATTTTCCCCTATTTGATTATGTAAATCTTCTTTTGCAGCCGAAATAGATGCTGCTAGTGGAGTCCATCCAGCAGGTTTAAATGTATCAAGTGCTTTAGAAAAAGTTTCCTGATCATATGTCGATAAGGGGTAAACCACTTCTGTACTAGAGCAAGAAGCGGCTTTATCCTCCTCTTTTCCAGTACCTTTATGTCCATAAACACGAAGAGAGACATGAACATTTTCCGGAAGATCAGTAACAAATTGCAGCACCGCATCTTTAGCAAGCTTCATTTTTTGTTCACCTGAAATCTCAGCAGCCATACTTCCACTAGCATCAAATAAAATTTGTACATTGATTTTTTTAGCTTTAGGATCTGTTTGGAGGTCTACTTTTTCGTCTGGAGTCTCACTAATCTCTTCAAAAGAAGTGTCAAAATTATTGAAAAATTGGGCATAATCACGATAGTCTTCAGCTGCTAAAGCCAAAAGCCTCCCATAATATTCTTCAGCTTTTTTTCCTTTAGGAAATGTTGTAATGGCTTTTTTTATTTTTTCCTCCTTCTTTGAAGCCCCCCTATACTTACCTGGCTCTGTTTTCAGCATATCTTCAATATTTAGGCTAGTATATTTTTCATAATCCAATTCTTGCTTTTCAACTTCCTGTTTGTCTGTCACCTTATTTTCTTTTGCTGGCTGCTTTGTTGTTTCATTAGAACAACCTACGATGATCAACATTACTAAAATTAAGGAAAATGCTTTTCTTATTATCCCCATCGATTCTCCCCATCCTTTCACAGTCAACTAATTATCAAATTAACGATAAATGATTCAGTTGTCTATAGGGTGAAAGCTTTGTTTCTTGGTTTTAAATGGCGAATAACTAGTAAAATATTACTATATACGAAGTCGATAGTGATTGATTATAACCAGATAAAGATTATTTATATTGGTGAATAATGTTGTAGCACAACTCCTGAATTTATTCGTAAACCTAGCGTCAAACATAAGAAATGGGTGAATATCGCGTCTCTGCTGACTTTTTTCTATTTTGTAAGGGAAAATCTATTAATAACCTTAAATTCATTTGATATATTGACAGAATGTTAAGATCGTTTAAATATCTTAGAGCCTACGTTAAGGGTTTGTAAAAAATGGAAAAGACTCCTTGTATGGACGCAAAAATATAGTATGATAACTATGTACTTTTTTTACGCAACATATAAGGAGGCGTTGGAGATGAAAAGTTTAAAGCAAAAGTTATTGGTAATGTGTACAGCTTTCATGCTAGTAGGGGTCGCCGCTGGTTGTAACAAAGAGGATACGGAAAAAGAAGAAGACCAACAAGTAGAGGATCAAACAGAAAATGAAAACACAGAAAACGAAGATACAGAAAATGAAGATACAGAATCTGAAGGCACAGAAGAGGAACAATAAAATATATTCTAGGGAAACATGGGGATGATCCTTGTGTTTCCTTTATTTTTTCTTTAAGAAACTAGTTTAATGTTATCAACAATGGGATTTTGCAAGCATGTCTCTGAAACAAATAAAGGGCAAATATGCGCCCAAACGAACACTTGTTTTCTTGTTTTTATAATGGGGCTACGGCATATTTTGCAATTTGCACTCCTTTTCATTCTGTTCACTGATTTCAGATTCTTTTCCATAGTAAGTTTGTAAAAGTAGATTAGCAGTAAATGTATTCGTTGTGATGACATCGGCCCCCGCATGCAAATAGCGGGTATGAATTTCTTCTACGATTTCAGGGTTTGATATATTCAATGATGGGGCTGAAAAAGGCTTTTTATAAGGGAGATCTAAACTCTTCCATAATTCAGTCCCCATCGCCCCATCTATGATGACGATTTCTTTCGAAAGTGTATTGGTAAAAATCATGGGATCCACACCTCTTTCGCTGTCATATTGGTTCTATTGAAGCAAACGTTAGGATCCGTTTGTGAAAAATATCCCTCATGAGCAAGCTGTCATCTTATTCTTTTCATTGGCTTTTTCAATCGTTAATTTAATCGAACTCCAGGATCTTTTCGAAAATAAAGCGGGGATTTCTTTATCACGGGCTTGCTCTTTTATTGCCTTTGCTAAATTATGGTTGATAAAATCCGTTAAGATTAACACCGCATCGGTATGTTTTCCAATCGTTTTTTCTGTCATTTTTGTCTTTCTACCACTAATATGAGAAACATTATGTATGCCGATCTCTCTTAACCTTGTTGTAATTGTTTCTACACGGTCTCCGCCAACTATTAATAAAGATGTATCATATGCTCCTCCTAATTTTTAATTGAAATTCATTCTCATTTATATAATAATACAAATGAGAATGAATTTCAATATCAAATTTTCAAAAATAAAAACCGAGGAAATTCCTCGGCTCTTCCATCGATATAATTGGTTATTCTTCTATTTCCAAGACGACTGGACAATGATCACTTCCTAATACTTCCGAATGAATAGCTGCTGCCTTCAAACGGTCTTTCATTCGTTTTGAAACAAGAAAATAATCAATCCGCCACCCAATATTTCGTTCTCTTACTTTATTCATATAGGACCACCAGGAGTAGGCCCCTTCTCTTTCTGGGTAAAAATAGCGAAATGTATCAATAAATCCCGCATCTAATAGGTTTGACATTTTTCCCCTTTCTTCGTCTGTAAAACCTGAGTTCCCCCGATTCGTTCGAGAATTCTTTAAGTCGATTTCTTGATGAGCAACGTTTAGATCTCCACAATAAATTACTGGTTTCTTTGCATCCAATTCGACTAAATACCGATGGACTCTCTCCTCCCATGTGAGTCGATAAGGGAGTCTTGCCAAATCTCTCTGAGAATTCGGAGTATATACATTTACTAGAAAAAAGGTATCAAACTCTAAGGTAATGCCCCTTCCTTCTGGTTCTGATTCTCCTGAAGCAAACCCGTATGAAATCGCTAATGGTCGTTTCTTCGTAAATACGGCTGTACCGGAGTACCCTTTTTTCTCGGCATAATTCCAGTATTGCACATATCCCTCCAATGATAAATCAATTTGCCCCGCTTGTAATTTTGTCTCCTGTACACAAAAAATATCAGCATCCACCTCGTGGAAATAATCTAAAAAACCTTTTCGAACACACGCCCTTAGCCCGTTCACATTCCAGGATACTAGTTTCATCTATTATTCATTTCCTTTCACTTACTTTCAAAAAGATCTCACCCTATATTATAAGGGATAAACAATGAATGGTGGCAGGTCCTGTTTCTATTTCATGATAACTAGATGAATATAATCATGGTATGATAGACAAAAGCCAACATAGTGAAGAGGGAAGTACGATGAAAAAGAAGAAACAAAATCAGCAAATTCTACTAGAAAGCTTTGATGAATTGGGAGAATGGTTTGGAAGAGACATAAAAAAACCGTTCGTACTCCTAAAAGGAAATCAAAAAAAGATCACTGAAAATGATAAAATTTATTATGATCATGAAAAAGATGAGGTAGATAGGAAAAGGTATTACCGTTCAGTAAAAGAACAAGGTGAAAATGGTGCACATTTATTTTCCATTTACCATAACTTGATTAAAAAAACTCATAAATGGCACCTACCCTATTTTATTAGCAAAGATCATTATTTATATACTTGGGTCGATTTACAGCCAGATGGGAGTGTAAAAAGTATTTATTCTGGAGAACGGAAAAATCCAAAAGTGTTAATTGCTGAAGATATTGAAACGATTCAGAAAAGATATGCTGAATTTCAAAGAATGTTAGATCATATGAAACATTCATCCTTTAACTTAAATAAAAAAATGAAACATATTGACGTTCAATATAAATACAATACAGAACATGTCGTTCCTCAATCTTGGTTTAGTGCTAGGGAACCAATGAAAGGAGACTTGCATCATTTATTTATGTGTCAACCGGAATGTAATGCAGCTAGATCCAATTTCCCTTATGCCGATTTTAATTATTATCAACCAGAATCCCCGAAAGAAAAAATCCAAAATCGCTGTGGCGTCGCTTCAGAAGGTCGGTTTGAACCAGAGTACGGAAAAGGAACAGTCGCAAGAGCGATGCTATATTTCTTTCTTCGCTATCCACGGGCAATAAAAAAGACATTCCGACGACAAGTGGATCTAGAACTACTAATTCGGTGGCATATGGAGTTCGACATTACGATCTATGAAAAACACCGGAACCGTGCGATTTATCGGATCCAAGGAAATCGCAACCCTTTTATTGATGACCCTGAATTAGCGACAAAAATAAAATTTTAAATATCACGGGGCGACTTTTTCATCATGGCAATTAACTTCGATCATGATGTTAGCACGATCGATTTCAAACTTGCTCCCCCACTAACAAGTATCAAATCCCATTGTCAAAGTGCAAATCCTTGGTGCATAATATAAGGGAAACTTTTTTAATATTCGAAAAGGAAGGGAATTACATGAGCGTACATAAAGCCATTACAGAACATTCTAACAAACAACATAAAATCGTAAGAAGATTCGTTGAACTTGACGGACTTCGTGAAACATATATCGAAGAAGCGGTTTTATTATGTAAAAACGGAAATCCGTTCGAAACTGAAAAAATCAATGAAGTCACAAACGAAATCAATCAATTAGCAAGAAAAGGAATTGTTCCTACTAGAAAAAATGTGACAGTGGAAATGGTTCAAGAATATGTAACTAGACTGACAGCAACTAAATAAAATGAAACTTTATCCCCCACTGAATGCTAATTAAACTTATCGGACCTTTAGGGAGCAGTGATCCCCCACCTATCTTCTTTTTTCCAAATCATTTTGAGGTGGAGGTTTTACGGATAAATTCAACAAAAAATCTATCCATGTTTGGATAGATTTTTTATTGTTAATAGCATTGAAAGGATTCGATTCTTCTTAAATCAACCCCAAAATACACCCATGTGAACTACCCGTCAATGAATTGACTGAGCTTCTCGCTTCATCGGGCGGTCTATCGACCTGCCCTCCACGAAGGTTCATTCCGAACCTTGCAATGGTTTCAAATGAGTGGGTCTTTCCCACATGACAGGCATTATTTTACGTGGTGACTGTTCTTTCTTCACCACAACCCCATATAATGCAGTTTTCAAAGAACACTCGTTCTTGTAAGTAGTATATCATGTTTTGTCTTGCCATCCCACAAGGGGATTTCGACAAAAGCGTACTCTCATCTCTACTCTAAAGAGGTAGAGGATTCCCGTCCGCAATCCTAAATAAACATCCTCTTATTGAACCTGGATCAACTGCAAACACTTGTGCAGATGATTGCTGAGGGGTAAAAGATGGTGGTGGACTTGTCGGAGCCCCCGCCTGACCACCTGGACCCATTTGATTTCCTTGACCTTGGGAAGGAACATTAGGAAAAAAAGGGAATGGAAATTGACGGTCATCATACATATACATGATTAATCCCCCACTTTCTTTATTCCCTATACGATATGTTCCAAGAAATAATTTGAAACTTGTTCCTATATTTTTTTTAGTAGCTTCACCTTAAATGGAATATTTTTATATCATTCAATCGTTTCTTTTAACATTGAGGCATAGACTTCTACCCCTAGTTTCGTTAGATGCACTCCATCTTGTACAAAATATTCTGGGTGTCCCCGGCAGATCTGATCCCATTCGATTAAAGTGATATTTTTATATTCTAAAGCGGCTTTTTCCAAACTTGCATTGACAATCGATTCCCATGGCTTAGGAACTTTCACTTTTGTAAAATAGATGCTCCGTTTCGATCCAATCAGTTCGATTAAATATTTTAATTGTTGCTCCCTAAAAGCACCATTTGTCCCAAGCTCAATGACAACTGTTTGTCCTAATGATTGATTATTTTTCCATTGTTGAATTAAATCAACCGCTTCTGACATTTGTCTTCCTACTTTTGCATCAATCATCGCCTGTGGAAACTGTTCTTTTATTTTTGGAGCGACATCAATTAAAACGGAATCTCCAATAAACGTGATTGTATCATCCTTCTCTATTTTTGAATGTTCATCTTCTTTGGAGCTTTCTGCCTCTCTTTCACCTTTTTCTTCTGATTTTCCAGTTGTTGATTCTTCAATGACAATTTGCTTTTGTTTATTTTCCTGAGAGAAAACAGGGTGATCCTTCTCATCGATAAGCATGGAAAAACAAGTTAATCCGAATGTCGAAATTCCAACGATGATTAAGCAAAAAGCAATCATCACCTGGTTGCTTCTTGTTACTTGATTGAATTGTAATTGCCCTGACTTTATACGATGAATCAACCGTTTAAGAGCACCATGTCGAATGGGTTCTTCCACCCATTTCCATGATAATGCGGCGAACATCAGGATTAAAACGACTTGAATGATCAACTTTAACACTGGAATATTATCTAAAATGGAAATTTGATTCGTTAAAACAATGACAGGATAATGCCATAAATAGATCCCATATGAACGAACTCCTACCCATAATAACGGCTTAAAGCTCATCATTTTATTTAGATAACTGACAGGATGGGCAAGGACTGCCACTAAAACCGCCACAACCATTGAAAATAAAAACATTCCCCCACGATAAAGAAAGGACTCATATTGATTCGTATTAGCCATCATGAATAATATGATAAATAAAGCGCCCACGCCTATCCAATCCATTATTCGTCCTACTTTTTTCGGTATCGTTTTCGATAGACTCCGACTAGGCCAAATAACAGCCAAGGCCGCTCCAATTAAGATTGAAAAAGCACGCGTATCAGTTCCGTAGTATACACGACTTGGATCCGTACCAGGTTGATAAAGAATCCCCATAAGGAAGGCAGAAAGGATCGCAACTGCAAGAATGCTCATCCCTCCCCATTTTCGTGATACCTTCATACGTAAAGCTATGTATATTATGATTGGCCAAATAATATAAAATTGTTCTTCTACAGCTAATGACCAAAAATGCGTTAATAATGAGGGAATTCCAAAACTCTCAAAATAGGAAACATCCTTTATAATAAACCACCAATTACTAATATATAAATAGGCTGCCAAAGACTCTTCTCTTAATTTTGGCAGTAAAACTGGCATAAACATAGTTACAAACGCACTCACGACAAACAACATTGTAATCATCGCAGGGAGTAGTCGCCGGGCCCGTTTAAACCAAAATTGTTTAAAATTAATCCTCCCATGTCTTTCCCATTCAAAAATGAGTAGATCCGTGATCAGATAGCCGGATAACACGAAGAAAATCGTTACACCTAGCATTCCCCCCGGAGCCCAACTCATATTGAGATGGTAAGCGATCACAGCTAAAACAGATATCCCTCGAAGTCCATCCAATCCAGCAATATATCTTTTGTCTTTCTTCCCCAACATCCGACTTCCCCCTAATGAACAAATGCATAAACCGATAGGCGCTAAACCAAGAAGTGGACACATTTTTATTGGGTGATTTACCGCTCTTAAGTTTATCGTTTCTAAACCCCCAAAACGTTTCCTATAACAAATGGAAATCCTTCCATTGAACTGGTTTCTTACATATGACGCCTATAAACGACAAAAAGCTTCTTTTTTTAACGGAGTTACTATTTTAAATCTTAATGTTAATTTAAGATAAAGACAATAACTATCCCCATAAAAACCATAAATTTCTCGTGATTTCGTATCCCTTCATTATTCAGACGCATAGGCGAAAAAAAGCAAAGAATGCCCCATTGGGTTAACTTTTAACCCTTGAGACATTCTTTGCATGGAAACGATGATTATTTTATCTCTGTCACCCAACCGAATGGATCTTCCAAATCTCCTTTTTGAATCCCAGTTAGAGTATCATAAAGCTTTTTGGAAAGTTCTCCTGTTTTTCCACCGTTCACAATCATTTTTTCATTATTCCATAGTAGTTCGCCAATTGGAGAAATCACTGCTGCTGTTCCAGTTCCAAATGCTTCTTGTAACTGCCCATCTCGATACGCATCCATCACTTCATCAATGGAAATTCTTCTTTCAGAAACTGGAATATTCCAATATTTTAATAATGCAATGATCGAATCTCTTGTTACTCCAGGGAGGATACTACCATTTAAGGCAGGTGTGATAATTTCATCATTTATTTTGAAGAAAATATTCATACTGCCTACTTCCTCAATATATTTCTTTTCCACTCCATCTAACCAAAGAACTTGTGAATATTCCTTTTGATCAGCGGTTTCTTGAGCTTTTAAACTAGCCGCATAGTTTCCAGCCGTTTTCGCTTCACCTGTTCCCCCTGATACTGCACGAACATATTCATTTTCCACTAATATTTTCACAGGATGAATTCCTTCCTTATAGTAAGAACCTACAGGGGATAAGATGATCATAAAACGATAACTTGCTGAAGCGGATACTCCTAAATAAGGTTCCGTTGCAATAATAAATGGCCGGATATAAAGCGAAGTTCCTTCTACTGTTGGAACCCATTCTTTGTCAACTGCAATTAATTGCTTTAGTGCATCAAGAGCCAAATCTTCATCAATTGGCGGGATGCATAAGCGGTCATTTGAGCGATTGAGTCTCTGCATATTCTTTTCAGGACGAAATAATAGAATTCTACCGTCCTTTGCCAAATACGCTTTTAAACCCTCAAATACTGTTTGACCATAATGGAAAATCATTGCTGCAGGATCTAAAGTAATAGGCTGATAAGGGACAATTCGTGCATCATGCCACCCTTTTCCTTCTTTATAATCCATAATAAACATATGATCTGTAAAAACCTTTCCAAATTCAAGTTCGCCCCAATTTGGCTTTTCTTTTTTAATTGGGGACAGATGAGTATCAATCGAAAAGTTCGTCATAATTATGAGCTCCTTGCTGAATAAATTTTATATTGGAAGTTCTTCGTAAGAAGCCTCCATTCATTTGAAATTATTTCTATATAAAACTATTTTACATCTTAATTGAATGTCTCAACAACTATTATTAATAGAAAAATTAAAAAATATCGATTAATCAAAGAAATATGACAAATTTTTTTAAAAATTCCCGAGTAATCTATGGATTTCCTCTATTTTCATTCAATTTACTAGAGTCAAACATATTTCTAGCAATCTGAAAATATACTGTAGTAAAAACGAAAGAGAAATAAGGAGATCTAATATGAAAAATCATCAACTAAAAGGCGTTATCTTAATTATTTTATCTTTAATCTTAATCATTATGATGTTTTTTATGCCGAGAAGTAGCTTTACAGCAGTAAAGATCGTAGAAAAATATTTTTCAGAAGAGGGAAAAAGTTCATTACAGGGAGTTTCCACAAATAAAAAAGTGGAAATAACCAATCCCTCTGATAAACAAATATGTGCGATGGAATTTAGTAATGGAAAAATATTAGAAGTAGATTGCGATCTTTACTTAAATTATTCCATCGGTGAAAAAGTGAAAATTAAGTATAAACGGAAAAAGATTATTTCCATAAGCAAAAAATAACCCGTTGAGAAACAAAAGTGCAAGCTGATAGGAGCTGGAGACATGCCGTCAACAAAAAAGGGGTGTTCCATCATAATCTGGTGATGATGAAACACCCCCTCTTTATTCATTACTTTTGCACATCTAAATATAAATGAAATAAAAAAAAGCTTGTAATGATCCATTGGACAGTTGCCATCACAATTTTTTGAGTCCAGCTTGGAAAAATGAGAAATGAGGTACTTACTTGTCCCAAAAGAAAAATAAAATAAAAAATCAACGTAATTTTTATATAAAGAATGAAAACATCATCTGCACGCCTTTACTGTTCAAAAAGTTTCGACTGTTTTCTTGTGGACTGTATATCGAATTCTACTTTTTCACGCATTTCTTTCTCCTCAGCTGTTTCGTATCCTAAGTGTAGCACTTCCTCGATCATGTTTCGGTTAAAGAACATATTAAAATCATCCGTAATATTTCCCTCTGGGTACGGTACAGCAATGTAATCATATATATGTCTTGAAGAGGTTTGCATCTGATGCCTGCCATAAATCATCACAGGCTTTTCAACTTTTTTTAATTTGACAACTGTCCCAATAGGAAGGAGTTCAATATCATCCGAAAATTGTATAGATTCATCTTCTTTTTGCATGCATTTCTCTCCTTCTGAACGAGCAATGTCAAAAATTTTTCTTTCCTAATTCTAGGTGTTTTTTAATCCAATAAAATCTTCTGATGAGCTCTAGCATGATCGCAGGTAAAAAAATACTCCTGCGATCATGGAAACAATAAAGCGTATATTTTCTGGAGTTAACTGCTCTTTTCCCAAAGTAAAAACAATGATAAATGATATAATTCCACATAAAAAAAGTAAGGTCATCCCAATTATGAATGTGTAGTGAATACTTTTGACTAGGACATCTTTGCTGCGAATCATACATAACCACCAACTTAATCTTTTTCAGCTCCAAATTTAATTCCTAATCCAATCCCATAAGCTGCATAAATCTCGTTTTCCATTCCGACTTGTGCCTTTACTCCTGCACTTCCAATCGATGCCTCAATTACAATATAAGGATCCCATTCGACCCCAAACCATTCATCTAACGGTTCATAACCAAACCAATTTAATAGTTCTACATTCACCCCAACTTTTGCCGGGTTTGCTTTAATTTCAGCTCCAACTGAATGATTTTCTATTCCCGCTTTTGCTTCGGCATTTCCAAGTTTGAAATTCAAACTCACAGGTGATTTTTCATCAGCTAATTTAGAATCGGACATATTCCCTTCTATTTTCTCACTGATTAAAGCTCCCGCTAAAAACATTTCATCCAATTGGCTCGGTGCTGGAATCATGACATCTCCATCAAGACTTAACACCTTTTGAGGAAATTTCCCATTTTCTATCCCCTTATTTGAATCCACTAAACTTGCCTTAATACCGACTGACAATTTTTGATCTTCTATTCCCGACTGACAATTTGCATTTCCAATTCCCGGTGATCCTAGCAAGCCATCCTTTTCGACTTCAAATGTGTTGGATGAAGGCTCTACTTGAATCTTCCCAGAAATTTGAGATCCATTCGCCAACATCCCTATCCCAGATATACTCATATCTGTCAAATTATAAGGTACATTAGATAAGGAAGTGCTTGAATGAGCATACATAAGATTCAGAACCAATGGGTGATGTTGATCTGCGTTCGTAATAAAATAGTTTTGGTAAGGACCAACTGACCCCAGACTGAACATAGGAAATAAGAAGGAGGATTTTAGTGAATCAAACTGGCTTGGTGTGGTGAACGTAGCAAAATATTGATCAGCTAGCTCGAAGTCTTGGATGATTTTTCGCCATTCTTGTTCTAATTTTATCTTGGCATCTCCAATTGCCGAAAGTTGTTGAATGATTGAATCTAACATCATGGTGGCACGTTCTCCGCTAGGAATAGCAGAAAGTCTATCCATCGAAAATCGAAAATTTTTCAAATCATTTACAACTTGAAGAAGACCTTTTTCTTCAAACTCTAATCGAGCAATCACTTTTTTTAATTGCTCTGTTTCCAAGCACAATGGCTTTGCTCCGACCATCTAGACACCTACTCCAAATATTCACTTTTGTCTTCTTTCTTCTTGCAAAGCTAATTGCTCAGCTAATTCAGAAAGATGCTTTAAAAAATCGGATAATTCAACTAAATTAATAATATTTTCTCTTGTTTTACTCTGAAGTTGAAGAAATGCTCCGTTCACTCTATTTTTCGCCGATATCTCCCAGTAATGGTTGGCTTCTTCTAACAGCCCTTGACTACGCAGCTGGTAAACTGAGAGTGCATTTACTTCATTTTGTAATTTTCCAGATACTTGCCTAGCCAATGAAGCTAATTCACGATACATCATTCATCACCTATATGGAATATTCTTACTCACCTATTATAGAGCATTCCTTTTGGTAATAATATAGTCTAATTTCTTCACTTTCCACTTCCCTAGGTCATCATACTTTCAACCCTAAATGTTGATTTCTGTTGGAAACTATTGTTTTCAATTAGATAAAAATGCCCAAAATAACTATTTTGAAATAATGAATTCACGAAAAATTCATTGACTTTTTTCATTCTTTCGGTCACAAGCACTAATTTGTCAGGCGATTATGTCTTTTGGATAATCATATTCTGTTTCAAATATTCCCAATTTTGTGGAAACGGGAGGCTTATTTGCCAATATGTGGCTCCTAGTAGATTGTATAGATCGATTACTTTATATTTTTCAATGTAGCTCCTAATATCTTCAAACCAAACAATATGTTTGTCCTTTCCGACCCAATATTCATAATAGGGAGAAGCAGCCTTAATATCATACTGAATCACAAATTTGGAAGTAATCGCAAAGTTCTGGGCAAATAAAACAGAAAATCCTCTTGTTAGATTCGTCGGTAATGTCCAATCATAGCCGTATAAAGGCATAGCGATTTGCAGCTTCTGCGGATCAATTTCTGAGATGGAATAGCGAATCACTTCTTCTACCCACCAAAGAGGTGAAATGGGATTTGGCGGGCCAGTAGGATATCCATAATCAATAGTCATTACAGCGACAATGTCGGCAATTTTCCCAATTTCCTTATAATCATAGGCACCGATAATGGGATTCGTGGGGATATCTTCGGTTTTAGAATGAACATTTACATGAAGGGTAAGTGAACCTAATACGTTTTTAAGTTCTCTAAGAAAAATATTAAAATCCTTTCTTCGCGGTGGAGGGATAAATTCAAAGTCAATGCTCACTCCACCATATCCTTTTTGACGGATCTTACTGACAATTGCTTGGACTAATCGGGTGCGGGCCACCGGGTTTTTTAAAACATTCCCGACAAGTTCCCGGTCGAAATCCCCCTTTGTGAAATTTCTGATCATTAATAATGGAATGACGTTGATTTGTTTACTGCGGACAAGAATAGCGGTATCATCCAATTCAGCAAATACATTGCCTTCTTCTGTAAAGGAATAAGCAACAATTGCTACATAAGTCAATTGTTGGGCGATCATAGAAAAGTCTCTAAGAAACTGGGGAGAGGTGGTTGGGACAATAAAACCCAATGTTTTGATTCGATTTTTCAGTGGAGATGGTATGACGATCTTTTGACCAACCTGTAAATTGTATGGATTCATACCGGGATTTGCTTGTAAAATAGTGGAAATGTCTGTTTGGAACTGTATCGCTAACCGCCATAATGTATCACCCGCTACAATCGAATAATAACGATCTGTTATGTGATTGCGTGGAAGGTAAAGAGCTAAACCTGGTATAAGTTCATCTGCATCTCTTAACCCATTCACCCTCAAAAGATCAGGCATAGGAACTTGATGCTTATTTGAAATAGCCCAAAGTGTATCCCCATGTTGAACTGTATGAACGGACATTTTGATCACACCCCTTCGCTCTTGTAGTCCAGTATATGTGCAGGACGTTGTTTTTATGTTGAGGGAGCGGGAAGAACAAGGAGGGAAATTTCTGCAATGGATGAAAGTAAAAAATGCCCGAAAAACACACCGGACATTTTCATTTCCCTTATTTCGCTAATACATCATGGTAATCTTTTTTTCTTTCCATTTTAACGGCCGCATAAGAACAAGTTGGAACAATCATTTTCTTTTCTTCCCGAGCATATTGAACGACTCGATCTAATAATTGCCCGGCAATTCCTTGACCACGCAGCTTATCCGAAACAAAGGTGTGATTCACATCAATCTGCTCATTCTTTAGTGGTAGAAAGGTAATTTCAGCCAGCATTTCACCATTGTCTTCAATAAAAAAACGATTCTTTCCTTGTTGAATATTGTACATAAACATCCCTCCTCTTTTCTTTCATATTACATCACTTTCGAAATATTTTGAAACCATTTGACTTTGAATAAATATGGCCACATCTGCCTTGGGGAAAGTGAAAGCCATTCAATAAAAATGGTTACACTTTCCATGTGTCTCCTTGTTCATAATGAGCAATATAAGGATGAAACTAAAAAGGAGGCAACCAAGATGAGAACATTAAAATTATTATCTGTTCTTCTTCTTTCTATTCCATTATTTTATGGGTGTGCGAATAATCAGGAATTGGGAAATGATGATAACGATAACCGTAATCTCCTAGGGCGAAATGTTCGTTATGATACGAACGGAGATGATCGTGAAAGAAATAATGTATTTGATGACAATGAACCATTAAATGTCCGTGATGATAATTTCCGTGACAATAATAGCGACCGTTTGGATGTGGCAGACGAAGCAGCAAACCGAATTACGAAAATAAAAGAAGTCGATCGCGCTAATGTGATCGTGACGAATCGGAATGCTTATGTTGCGGTTGTTCTAAAAGGAGATACAGAAGGAAAATTAACAAGAGATGTCGAAAACCAAATTGCCAAAACAGTTCGTGCAACGGATGATGACATTCGAAATGTTTTTGTTTCGTCCAATCCAGATTTCGTTGACCGGATGACCGATTACGGGGACAAAATTGAACGCGGAGAACCTATAGAAGGATTAGTGGAAGAATTTAATGAAACAGTAAGAAGAGTATTTCCAAACGCTCGATAAATATTTATGTTAGACACCGAAAGTTCATACAGATTCGGTGTCTTTTTTTGCTATAGACCAACATCAGCTCGAATGGCCCTCGCTGTGTTTCCTTTATCTCAGTCGAAACTTAAGAAATCCGTACGCCGATGAGCAAGGCGCTTCCGCTTTTGTTTTTAGCTGATGATTTCGATAAAATGTTTTAATATCCGGGCGGTCATTCCCCAGATGACTTTATCTTCATAAAGATAAAATAACTCTTCCATTTTTCGTGTTTGCCAATTATAGTTCTTTCCTCCTGGTATTAAATGAACTGGGAATTGCCGGTCTAGTTGTAGTTTAAAATCCACTAAATAACGGTCTGGCTGGTTTTCCATTAAAAATGAAAGGGGTACTGTAAATACATCGGCAACTTCTGCAGGATTGGGGTTCAGTTTTTCTGTGTTATGTAAAAAACCAACAAATGGATAAATAATCGTTCCAAAAGGAGAGACCATATAATTTAATGGAGAGAGATTTGTAATATCCTCCCCTGCAACTCCTAATTCCTCACTTGTTTCCCTTACTGCTGTATAAGAAGCATTTAGATCATATTCATCCATCCTCCCACCCGGAAAACAGATTTCTCCTGGTTGTCTCCTTAAATGTTTTGACCTTATCTCAAACAAAACATGAATTTCATGATCCTTTTCAATCAATGGTAATAAAACAGCGAATTGACTAAAGGACTCGCTCCCCAAGATTGTAGGAGAATGGTTTTTCACCTTCTTAAATACTGATTCAATATTCATCCTTCACATCAACCTCACAACTAATATTATCCTCTTTTACTGTTAAGAAGCTTTCCCTTCTCTACATATTCCCGCATAATCTCCTCTGGAACTAATTGACCACCTGTTGCCCATACAAGATGATGACTATTATTGAGCTGCGTTTGTGAAAAATGTGAATCAAACCAACCATATTTTTGCAGTTGAATCGGACCATACATACCCGCCAACGCGGAAGGTTCTAGATCGATCCCTTCTGTTTCATGTAGTAAGTAAAGAAGCTTGTATAGTTGTTCATCATTGACTGTATAAATCCCACTTAACAACGATCCGACCGTTTTTCCAACAAAACTAGAAGGTCTTCCAACTGCTAAGCCATCTGCATCTGTCTTATTATCCAGTCCGAAATCTTGTACACATATTTGATCATGTAAACCTGTCATTACTCCTAAAAGCATACATGGTGAATGGGTTGGCTCGGCAAAAAAGCAATGAACATGATTCCCATATAAAAGTTTCAAAGCATAAGCAATTCCACCTGGTCCTCCGCCAACGCCACAAGGCAAATAAACAAAAAGCGGATGATTTTCATCAACGATAATGTGTTGATTTCGAAGTTGTCGTTCTAATCGTAAAGCAGCAACAGCATAGCCCAAAAATAGGTCGATGGAATGTTCATCATCGATAAAATGACAATACGGATCTTTCTTGCATGCCCTCCGTCCCATTTCTACAGCTAAGCTATAATCGGAAAGATGTTCAATCACTTGAACCCCTTTCCTTTTTAGTACATCCTTTTTCCATTTCTTTGCATCACTTGACATATGGACCGTCACTTTAAACCCTAATGCTTCACTCATGATCCCGATACTCAACCCTAAGTTCCCAGTTGAGCCTACACTAATCGAATATTTAGAAAAGAAGGAACGAAACTGTGGCGTGAGTAAAGTACGATAATCCTTTTCCAGGTTAAATCCGGCTTCCTTCACTGCCAATTGTTCTGCGATCTTTAATACTTCATAAATTCCGCCCCTAGCTTTGATAGACCCTGCAATAGGTAAAGCATGGTCCCCTTTTAATAACCATTTTCCCTCTATCTTTTTCTGATCATCATCAAGCATTTTGGAGGCCATCTTTTGAATAGGTAAAAGCGGTGACTCAATGATTCCCTTCGTTTTCTTTGTTTCTGGAAAGGCCTTTTCAATTAACGGTGCAAAACGTTTTAATCTTTCTTCTGCTTGGTGAATATCTTGTATCGTTATAGAGGAAAATGAGGAGGAATGATCCTTTTGGATCCAAACAACTTCCTCTTTTTGAATCAATTTCTGTAATAACGGATATTTTTTCAACCATGTATTCAATGACTTCCCTAATAGATCCAAAATGTATCCCCCTTCAAGATTGATTTCTTTGTTATATCTTCTATTTTTTCTTTATAAACCCTTTTTACATAACAAAAAACATTTCGTACCATATCCTTGAGTCAATCAATTGAACATGAATTACTTTGTTTCAAATTTTAAAACTTGTGTAAAGAAAAAAGCAAATTTTTGAATGTATTTTTAAAAAATTAGGGTATTCTTCTAAAAATGAATATTTAATTGGAGGAAATCCAAATATCACAACGAATTCATTATTAAAAAAAGGAACAAAAATAATGCTGTAATTCAAAAAACAGATCCAAATATGCCATGTAGCAATGCCCCGGCAAAACGAGAAGGGTGATTAAAATTGAGGTGATAAAATGAGAATTGCTATATTGTCGGATATTCATGAAGGAATAAATCGAAAGAATACGAAAGCTGATATTATTGAGCTATTAAAAGAATGGATCACTGACCAATCACCGGATGTGTTTGTCATTAGTGGTGACATGACGGCTGGACCTGAGAAAAGCCTTCCCCTATTAAATCAACTGCAAAATCATTGTCCACATACAAAGGTATTATATGTGCACGGGAACCATGATATCTACCATGAAGATTCAACCATTGCATATGAAACATTACTTCAGTTCCCTGGAAACCTTGGAAACGGTCCAGTTAAATTAGATGATAATTGGGTGATAATTGGCGATGGTGGATGGTATGATTATACATTTGGAATCGCTGGATTTAATGAAGAGCAATTTAGACTTGGAACATTCAATCAGTTCACTTGGCCTGATAAAACGTACGCTAACTGGCCAAATTGTGATCAGGATGAAACTGAACGTTATCTTACGAAAATAGAACACTGGCTGAAAAAATTTCAAGGAAAAAACATCATCATGGTCACTCATGTTGTGCCCTTTTCCCAGTTTTTGTTATGTAAGGGAGATCCAAGTTGGGATTTTTTTAATGCGATGATGGGAAGCTCTCAGTTTGGAGAATTAGCGATAAAATATGGTGTAAAAAAATACATTTTTGGGCATATTCATACCCGATATCATGAGCAATATAAAGGAATTGAAATCATCTGCAATCCATTAGGCTATTATCCACATGAATGGAGTTTTAAAACAGCGAAGGAAGAAATCTTTTCTACCATTCGAGTCATTGAAATTTAACTCTTTTTCTAAGTTTACATGCTAAAAATCCTGGATCATTAAAAATTGATTTCAGGTTTTTTGTTTAGATTTTTGGTGGATAAAATTGAACATTCATCATCTTGTGTCTACCAATTTTTAATTTTTTATGATTAGGGATAGCCGAAAAATCATAATATTATATATCCCTATCTTTACAATAGTGATTGACAAGCTCCTCAATTAAATCATGTTCTGGATATTCTCCTGAAAATTGAAAAGGAATTTCTTCTATAAAATCTCCCTGTTTATATACATGAATGGCTCCATTTTGTTGAATGACACTGAATTCCGGTACAAAACGATATCGATTACGTTCAATCGCTCCCATGATTCTACTCCTTTTTGTCTTATTATGGAACGAAAATTTCATTTTTTATTGTAAAAAAGTCGCCTAAATCATAAGTTTATTCGGCGACTTTTATGTTAAATTGTTCAGTTGCATACTGTTTATACCACTCCTATTATTGATCATCCATCATTAATTCCATTTGTTGCTCTGTTAAATGATGAATAAAATGATAAAACTGGATTGATTCAATTCCATATTTTTTACATTTTTCTTTATACCGCTCATATGCCTTTTTATACATTTCCATATTCATCCCTCCATCTGTTATATAACAATTTATTTTGATTAAAATTAATATATAACAGATGATCTACTATGTCAATTCAATTTTCTGAAAAGCATATTTATTTTTCCTTCATCTCTTTATTTGGTGTTACCACCTCTTCGTTTCCTATTCCTTCTAAGTTTTTACGGTTATGTGGACTTGGATCTTTACCAGCTCCTGGTGCAATGTTCGCCATTGGTAACTGTTTTAATTCTTTTCCTCTTGGCATTTTCCTTTTCCCCCTTTTCTAAATCGCATCATTCTTCCATTTTTTATCCTTTACGATTTCCATTCTTTCATACATAAAGATGAAAAATATTTATAACCTAAGTTTCAAGGAGGTGGATCTATTGACAGCCAAAAAGCCCGGAAATCCACTTTTACCGGATTTTAAACAATTAGACGACCGAATGATTGCCCAACACACAACAGAGCCGACGATTGTCATTAAAACCAATCTTGACCCAAAAGACGTGACGGAAGAAAACCCTTATTTTCAACAAAAGGCAACGGACGAGTTTCATGACTATTTTGAGGAATAGGTGAAGACAGTGGATCAAACTTTAAAGTATTTACGGGAAACGTTATCAAACTATACAGATAATCATTCATTAGGGAAGGAATTATACGAAAAAGTTGTACAGCAACCTTTCCTCTCAGAAGGGGATTTTGTTAGAGAACTATCGGAAGTAGAGATCCATTTTTTAAATGAAATATTACCTGATGAAATTGAATATGCGATGGAGAATCAAGATATGAAAAGAGTTCATGAGTTAAATGAAGTGTATGAATTATTAATCGAGTAGAGTGAACGAATCGGAATTTTGATTCGTTCGACCCTCTCACACCACCGTACGTACGGTTCCGTATACGGCGGTTCAATAATTTGAGTGTATAGACTGGTACTTTTCGGATATATTC